>NZ_DASURI010000827.1:0-12777 GCF_036280135.1 Longimicrobium sp. | reverse complement strand
CATCGCCAAGGAGCTGGGCAAGTTCGTCGACAAGGCGGTGGAAAAGGGGTATCCCAAGGACAAGATCAAGGACCTGGCGGACCAGATCGAGGCCTTCGGCCGCTACGGCTTCAACAAGTCGCACTCCGCCGCGTACTCGCTGGTGGCGTACCAGACGGCGTGGCTCAAGTGCTACTACCCGGCCGAGTTCATGGCCGCCCTCATGTCGTCCGTCGTGGACAAGATCGACGACGTGGTGGCGTACATTGCCCAGTGCCGCGAGATGGGCCGCTTTCTCCCCCGCGTGGGCCGCGAGGGAATCGAGGTGCTGGCGCCGCACGTGAACGAGTCCAACTGGAAGTTCACCGTCGTGGGCGAGGGCGTGGGGCAGATCCGTTTTGGGCTGGGCGCCATCCGCGGCGTGGGCGAGGGGGCCGTGCGCTCCATCATCGCCGCGCGAGTGGCCGAGGGGCCGTTCAAGAGCATGTTCGACCTGCTCAGCCGGGTGGACCTGCGGCTGTGCAACAAGCGGGTGCTGGAGGCGCTCATCTGCGCCGGCGCCCTGGACGGCTTTGACGACGACGGCGGCCGCAACCAGCTGCTGGCCGGCCTGGACGCCGCGTTCGCCAGCGCGCAAACCATCCAGAAGGAGCGGGAAAGCGCGCAGGACTCGTTCTTCGACATGCTGCTGGGCGGCGGCGACGCGGCCCAGGCCACGCTCGTGCAGGCCCCGCCGCTGCCCAAGGTGGAGAAGTGGACCGAGGGCGAGCGGCTGCAGCGCGAAAAGGAGATCCTGGGCTTCTTCATCAGCGGCCACCCGCTCAACCGCTTTCGCGAGGACGTGGCGCTGTACGAGAGCCGCACCAACACGCAGACGCTCAAGTCGCAGAAGGACGCCAAGATCGAGCTGGCCTGCGTGGTGACGGAAGCGGCGCGGCAGATCAGCAAGAAGGACGGCTCGGAGTGGGGCCGCATCACCGTGGAAGATTTCCACGGAACTGCTACTGTGCTTGCGTTCGGCGAATCGTGGGCTAAATACAAGGACGTGCTCACGCAGGACGCGCCCGTGGTCATCCGCGGCGCCGTGAGCAACCGCGACCGCGACGAGGAAGATCCGCCGGTATTCCTGGACGGCGCCGTGTCGCTGGCGAACGTCCGCAACACGGGCGACGTGGGCGTGCAGATCGAGATCGGCTCCGACGGCCCCTCGCCCGAGGCGCTGGCGATGGCCAAGCGCATCCTGGCCGAGCACGAGGGTCCCGGGCAACTCGTGGTCGTCTGGCGCAACGGCGGGACGGAGCAGACCAGGCTCAAGTCCAAGACGGTGAAGGTGATGCCGCGCGACGAGTTGATGATGGCCCTGCGCGACACGCTGGGCCCGGAGCGCGTGAGCCTGCACCGCGACGAGCGCCCGCTGGTGACGGTGCAGCGCGAGGAGCGCTTCCCGCGCCGCGGGGGCGGCGGAGGCGGGGGCGGCGGCTTCAGCATCCACAGCGGCGGAGAGTAAAGGCCCTCACCCGCTCGCTGTCGCTCGCACCCTCTCCCGCAAACTGCGCGGGAGAGGGTGTAGACCCCGGCTCCTGCCGGATGGTCGGCTTCTGATGCGATGACGTTCTCCCTTCCCCCACGCCGTTTGTGGGGGAAGGGCCGGGGATGGGGGGCGCTCCGCCCGTGCGCGATCCGTCCTTCGTGCTGGATCCTGGCTGGGCGGCCGCCGGCGTGCACGGCAGATGGCGCGCGCCGGACCTGTCCGCGAAGGCGGACTCAACCTCCCCCAGGGGTTATTGGGGGAGGCGCGAGCCTGGGCGAGCGGAGGGGGCGCTTCGCTGGAACGGCGCCCATGTGCTGGATTTCGCGGACCGGATTCCGAGGCTGAACGTCCGGGGACGCGGGATTCGGGAGTAGCTGGATCGTCGATCGACTGGACGGACCTCCGGCGCGCCGGAGGCCCGACACCACGAGGCGAGACTCCGCCCGCGGCGCACGGCTCCACCCCGCTTTCGCGGGGCAGTGCCCGATTCCTGCAGGACGAACGCCGCGGGCGGGCACACCGCCCCACGGATGAACCTGTGTGTCCCGCGTAACGCGGGGCCTTGCAACGGATACACGACTTGGCAACGGTAGCCCACCTGGACTTCGAGCGCGCCATCGCCGACGTGGAGGAGCAGATCAGCGCCCTCCGCACCCTGGCGCGGGAGCGCGGGCTGGACGTAAGCAGCGAGATCCTCGCGCTGGAGCGCAAGCTGCACGGCCTCAAGCAGGATACTTTCGCGAACCTCTCCCCCATCGAGCGCGTGCAGGTGGCCCGCCACCCGCGGCGGCCCTACACGCTCGACTACCTGGAGATGGTGTTCACGGACTTCGTGGAGCTGCACGGCGACCGCCAGTTTCGCGACGACGCCAGCATGGTGTGCGGCTGGGCGCGGCTGGACGGCGAGCCGGTGATGGTCATCGGCCAGCAAAAGGGCCGCGACATGAAGGAGAACCTGCTGCGCAACTTCGGCATGCCCCACCCGGAGGGCTACCGTAAAGCGCTGCGTTTCATGAAATTGGCTGAGAAGTTCCGCCGCCCCCTCATCTGCCTCATCGACACCCCGGGGGCGTACCCCGGCATCGGGGCCGAGGAGCGGGGCCAGGGCGAGGCCATCGCCCGCAACCTGCGCGAGATGGCGGCGCTGAAGATCCCGTCCATCGCCGTCGTCATCGGCGAGGGGGGATCGGGCGGCGCGCTGGCCATCGGCGTGGCGGACCGCGTGCTGATGCTGGAGAACAGCATCTACAGCGTCATCAGCCCCGAGGGGTGCGCCGCCATCCTGTGGAAGAGCGGCGCGGAGCGCGACAAGGCCGCCCAGGCCATGAAGATCACGGCGGGCGACCTCAAGGGGCTGGGGGTGATCGACGACATCGTCCCCGAGCCGGCCGGCGGCGCGCACAGCAACTGGGAAGACACGGCGGCGGCGCTCAAGGGCGCCCTGCTGCGGCACCTGGGCGAGTTGCGCGACGTGCCGGTGGACGCGCTGCGGCGCGCCCGCTGGGCCAAGTACATGGGCATGGGAGAGTGGCGCGCCGCGCGCTGACCCGGCCCGGGCACACCTGATTTTAAACGAGCATGCCGCCAGCGGCGCCGTACGGCCGTGGCGTGCGCATAGATGGAGGGACCGGTGGGTCTCGAGCTTCCGGTATACCAGCCCCTCCCGTCTCCCGGGGAACACGAGTTCCTCGTGGAGGTGGGCTTCAAGGGGATGCGCAAGGGTTTCTACGCCTGCACCGACCCCGCCGTCCGCGTGAACGACTGGGTGGTGGTGGAGGTGGAGCGCGGGCGTGACGTGGGGCGCGTGCGCTCCCTGGGCGGCGTGGCACAAAAGAAGTGCGGCGCCGGCGAGGTGGGCCGCATCCTGAACCGCGCCGACGACGAGGAGGTGCGGCAGGTGTACGTGCTGCGCGCCGACGAGGAGCGCGTGCGCCGCAAGACGCGCGAGATGGTGGAGCAGCACCAGCTCAAGATGAAGGTGAGCGACGCGGAGTGGCAGTGGGACCGCAACAAGCTCACCATCTACTTCACGGCCGAGCGGCGGGTGGACTTCCGCCAGCTCGTCCGTGACCTGGCGCGCACCTTTCGCACGCGCATCGAGCTCAAGCAGATCGGCGTGCGCGACGAGGCCGCGCAGCTGGGCGGCGTGGGCCGCTGCGGCCGCGAGCTGTGCTGCAGCACGTGGCTGCGCGAGATCAAGCCCATCTCGCTGCAGCTGGCCAAGGACCAGAGCCTGTCCCTGAACCCGCAGCAGATCAGCGGCACCTGCGGCCGCCTGATGTGCTGCCTGACGTACGAGCACGACGCGTATCTGGCCGCCCGCAAGCGATTTCCCCGCGAGGGCAAGACCATCCGCACCACCGTGGGCGCCGAGCGCGTGATCTCCATCGACATCTGGCGCAACACGGTCACGCTGCAGGACGAGCAGCGCCAGCGCCGCACCATCGACGTCGAGCAGCTCAAGTCCGAGACCGTGGCGCAGCCGGCCGCGCCGCCGCGTGGCGAGCAGCCGCGGGCGGAGCGCCCGCCGCGCCCCGCCCTTCCCAACCCCGCGCAGCCGCAGCGCCCCCCGCGCAGGCCGCGCCGACAGCCGGAGCCGAGGCCCGAGTGAACCGCCGATTCTACATCACCACGGCCATCGACTACGCCAACGGTGACCCGCACCAGGGCCACGCGTTCGAAAAGATCGGCGCCGACGCCATCGCCCGGTACCACCGGCTGACCGGCGACGAGGTGCGCTTTTGCATGGGGATGGACGAGCACGGGCAAAAGGTGGCGCAGACCGCCGCCGCCCGCGGCATTGAACCCCAGCAGCTGGTGGACGAGCTGGCAGGCCGCTTCGAGGCCATGTGGAAGCGGCTGGACATCAGCAACGACCGCTGGGTGCGCACCACGCAGCCGCACCACAAGCGGGGCGTCAAGGCGCTCATCGAACGTATCCTGGAGCGCAACCCCGACGACGTCTACGAAAAGACGTACGAGGGGTGGTACTGCGTGGGATGCGAGCTGTTCAAGCGCGACGACGAGATTCGGGACGGCCACTGCGTCCTGCATCCCACGCGCGAGCTGCAGTGGACGGAGGAGCGCAACTTCTTCTTTCGCCTGACGCGCTACCAGGACTTTCTGCGCGCGCACTTCGAGGCGCATCCCGACTTCCTGCTGCCGGTCTCGCGGCGCAACGAGATGCTGGCCCTGATGGACGGTGGGCTGGAGGACATCTCCGTCACCCGCGCGCGGCTGTCGTGGGCCATCCCGTTCCCCAAAACGACGTCGGACGGGGAGACGCAGGGGACGTGGGTGTGGTTCGACGCGCTGCCTAACTACCTGACGGACACGGGATTCCCGGACGAAGGGTACGAGGCGTGGTGGCCGGCGCAGCTGCACGTGGTGGGCAAGGACATCGTGCGGCTGCACAGCATCGTGTGGCCGGCCATGCTGCAGTCCGCCGGGCTGCCCCTGCCGGAGCGGGTGTGGGGCCACGGCTTCGTGCTGCTGGGCGGCGGCAAGATCAGCAAGAGCAGCCAGCCGGTCGTCGGGGACGGCAGCACGCCGGCGCCGGCGGGGCTGGACCTGGGCCAGGCCATCGACCGCTTTGGGCCCGACGCGTTCCGGTACTTCCTGCTGCGCGAGGTGCCCTGGGACGCGGACGGCAACTTCAGCTGGGAGCGCTTCGTGGAGCGCTACACGTCGGAGCTGGCCAACGGCCTGGGCAACCTGGCCAGCCGCACGACGTCCATGCTGGCCAAGTACCGCGACGGCGCCGTCCCCGCGTCGCCCGTGGAGGCGGACGAGGCCATCGGGCGGGCCGTGGAGGCGTACCGCGCGGCCATGGACGCCAACCTGCTGCACGAGGGCGCGGCGGCGGCGTACGAGGTGGTGCGCCACGCCAACGCGCTGGTGGCGGAGCGCGAGCCGTGGAAGGTGGCCAAGGACCCGGCCCGGGCGGACGAGCTGGACCTGACGCTGTCGGCCATGACGCGGTACCTGGCCGCGGCGGCCACGCTGCTGTCGCCGTTCATGCCCGGGAAGATGCGGGACCTGTGGGAGCGCCTGGGCTCCGGGCGCGATTCCCTTCCCTCGCTGGACGAGCTGGCGACGCTGGACGTGTCCGGCTGGAAGACGAGTGCCGGCGGCATCCTCTTCCCCCGGCCGGAGGTCGCCGCGCCGGCGTGAGGCCGGAACGGCGGTACGAAGGTACGATGATGCGAAGGAGGCCCGGCAGGTATGCCGGGCCTCCTCTTGCTTTACGGGGACGCACACAACCTCCGGCTTGACTCTCAGGGACGATTGCCCTATCGTAATCGCGCGGGACTGGACCACCCATCAGCGGGTGGAACGCCGGCCCTGCTTTCGGCACCCCGACGGGTCAAACTGTCGGGGTGCCTTTTTTATGTGCGTACGATCCCCAGTTTTCTTGGATCTTTGCTGGACGCCTTCGTAACGATGATTGGCTTCAGCCGGTCATAGCACTCGTTCAGGCGGTATCGCTGCACAAGCGGAGTAACCGTCGTTTCCGACTTGAGAAGCGCGTACGAGATGAAGTCGGCCAGTTGAAGGAAATACGATCGGGAGGATGATCGAAAGATGGGGTCTTCGATCAAACGGTCGTTGGGGATGTTCTTCGCCGGGGCTCCGTTCTCCCAGCCACCGTACCGGCTTCCCACCATGTTGTACACAGCACTTCGGCGGGCAATCTTCTGAAGCTCTACGTCCTTCCCTTCATCCACCATCCGCAGGATGTGGTCCCCGCTGTCTAGCGCACGCTTCTGCAGCCTTTCGGCAATGCGAGAGAACGCTTTCGCGTGGATGTCACGCTTTTCCGTGCCATTCATCGGCCACGCTCCGCTGATTACACGGATATGATGGAGCCCGGCGAGCATGTCCATCGTCTCACGGAATAGCTGCGCCCTCAGCCCCTTGGGGATCATCCGCTCCGAGATGCGACCGCGACCAGACACAAACTCGAGCGCATGCAGTTCCTTAGAAGTAAAGATGCCGTAGACCGCTTTCAGATGCTGCCGGTGCGTCTTGATGGCCTCGAAGGTTTCTCGCCAGTGCGCGACGGGGACAACGAGCGCGCTCATCACGAAAACCTCATCATCGTAGCTCTCGTCGATGTACGCGATCTCAGTCATGGAACGGAGTGAGTCAGGGAAGCAAAGAATGTCGCTCCCGCAACGCTAACAAACTTCGGAGAAGATCGGTAGTCTTGAAATTTAGTCCACGTCCACACGCCCAAATGGACGCAGGTTCCGCGACGAATACACATCGCTACCTTGCGGACTCTGCCCTTAGATGCACGCCACCTGCTAGCGAATCCCACCCTTCGCCTTGTGGTAATGGCGGCGAGCCTTCGCGCGGTTGCCGCACAGCTGCATGTCGCACCAGCGGCGACTGCGGTTGCGGCTCGTGTCCAGGTACAGCCAGTCGCAGTTGGTCCCGCAGCACTTGCCCACCCGCCGCAGATCCCCGCTCACCAGCAGGTCCGCCGCGTCGCGCACCACGGGCCACAGCACCCGGTCCAGCTGCACCCCGTCCTCCCATCCCCACGAGAAGCCGTCTTCCGTCCGCACGATGCGCTGTTGGCCCAGCGTGCGCTCGATCGCGCCGTTGACGACGGACAGGTCCCCGGCATCCACCACCTCACCCGCGCGGGCGGCCATGAACAGTCGATAGAGCGCCTCGCGCAGCTCCATGGCGCGCGCGAACACGTCCGCGGCACGGGCGGGATCCGCCTCCGCGGCGGCGAACAGCGGCGCGGCATCGGCCTCCGTCAGCACGCCGACGCGCAGGGCCCACCAGACGAGGTCGGCGTACGCGCCGAGCTTCTCCTCCAGCAGCGTGTCGTGCGTGTCGACGGTGTTCAGAAAGTCCAGGCACAGCCAGCCGCCGATCACCGACAGATCGGCCAGCGGATTGTGGTCGTCGGTCATATGTGCGTGTCTCCGGATCGCATCAATCTTGCTAACCCACAATCTCGCTCTTGACCGGTTAGATGTCCATCCCTTATGATCCACCTAACCGTCAAAACGGGCTTTGAAGGTGGAACAGAGAGGAGGAGGGAAGCCATGCATCGGGACAAAGCCGTTCAACCGACCACACGGCGCATCTCGCTCGCGCTCGTCTCGAAGGGATGCCGGTGACGGGCGGGCGCGCGCTGCGACTGGGCGCGTACGCATCGATCTGGCTCATTTGGGGCTCTACGTACCTGGCCATCAAGTGGGCCGTGGAGACGGTGCCGCCGTTCCTCACTGTCGCCATCCGGTCGCTGGCGGCGGGCATCATCCTGGTCGCATGGGCGCGGCTGCGCGAGGACCAGGCTCCGACGCGGGCGCAGTGGATAGCGGCCATCGGCGCGGGCGCGCTGTACTTCCTGCTGGGGCACGGCGGCCTGTTCTGGGCGGAGCAGCGCGTGGCCACCGGCCCGGCGGCGCTCATGATCGCCACGGAGCACTTCTGGGTGGTGCTGATCGCGTGGATGCTGCCCGGCGGCCAGCGTCCCTCCCGCCGCGCGGCGACGGGGATCGCCATCGGCCTCGTGGGCGTGGGGCTGCTGACGCTGGCGGGCGGCGGAGAGGGCGGGATCGACCCGCTGGGCGCGGTGGTGCTGCTGGGCGCGTCCGCGGCGTGGGCGGGCGGATCCATCTACTTTGCCGGTGAGCGCCGGCCCGCGCCGCCCCTCTACGCGTCGGGGATGCCGCTGGTGATGGGCGGCGTGCTCCTGCTCGGTGCGTCCGCCGCCGTGGGCGAGACGGCGCGGGTGACGGCGGCGGATTTCACGCCTGTCGCCATCGGATCGCTGGCGTACCTGATCATCTTCGGCTCCGTCGTCGCCTTCACGGCCTTTACCTGGCTCGTGCAGACGGACGGGCCCAGCCGCGCCGGCAGCTACGCGTACGTCAACCCGTTCGTGGCCGTGCTGCTGGGCTGGGCGCTGGCGGACGAGGCGCTCACCCCGCGCATGCTGGCGGCCGGCGCGGCCATCGTGCTCGCGGTGGTGCTCATCGTCCGCGGCACGCGTGTGCAGGCGCCGTCGCAGCCGCCCGCGCCCGCCACCCCGCGCCGCGGGTCCAGCGCCCTGCGGGAGCGCGAAGCATGATCGCGCGCGTGTGGCGCGGCGAGACGCGCGCGGCGGACGCGGACCGATATGCCGAGTACCTCCGCCGCACGGGCCTGGCGGACGCGCGCGCAACGCCAGGCAACCGCGGCGTGCTCATCCAGCGGCGCGTCGTGGGCGACCGCGCGGAGTTCGTCTTCACCTCGTTCTGGAGCTCGATGGACGACATCCGCGGCTTCGCGGGCGACGACGTCCACGTGGCGCGCTACTATCCGGAAGACCGCGAGATGCTCCTGGCCCTCCCGCCCGACATCGACCACTTCGAGGTCATCGCGGACGAACGGTAGCGGCGTCCCTGATCACCACGTGATCTGACAGACCAGCGCGGCAGGGAGCACCCGCTCCCTGCCGCGCATCTTCTTCTCCCCGATCCGCCGCGGTCGAACCGTCCGGACCTCATGTGTCGCGGGGCGCAGAATTCCGTATACAGCTCCCGGAACGAAATCTTAATGGTTTCGCTGATGCAATACTGCTACGGATGCAGATTATGCAATACATCATGCAGACTGCACCCTGTAGAACGCCTTCCATCCGCCGCCCGTTTACACGCAAGCATATGCATCACAACAAATTGCGTAACTGAGACCGAACGCGGAACGGACCCTGCCCTTGTGTAGCAGCTCACGAGACAAGGACCGGGATGCGGGGGCGGGTGGTGCGCCGTGCGCGCGGGGCGGACAGCACGTATGAGCTTGTGCCTCATGCGTTTGCTTGACACCCCCGTACACGGGGAGTATGTTCGCACCCTCCAATACCGATACTGACATCAGATCCCGGCGCGCGGGCGGCGGTCGTGCCCGCGTGTTTCCGTCACCAGCAGAAAATCGCAGTTCCATGCCCCAATCCCGCTGGACGCTCATGCTCGTCCCGCACGACAACGAGCGCGTTCGCTCGTTCCAGGTGTCGGGCAAGAGCATTCGCACGGCCCTGTATGGCGTGCTGCTGACCGCGCTGCTGATGGGCACCTTCACCGTCGCGTTCTTCGTCAAGCAGTCGCAGCACGTGCAGAACACCAGCCTGCGCCGGGAAAACGAGGCGCTGGCGGCCGAGGTGGACCAGATGCGCTCGCAGATGGAGGAGCTGGACCGCTCCATCGCCTCGCTCACGGAAAAGGACGAGGAGCTTCGCGTGGTGGCAGGGCTGCCGGAGATCGACCCGGACGTGCGCCGCGTGGGCGTGGGCGGCCCGGGCAGCACCACCTCGGCGGCGCTGGCGCGGCTCAACCCGCGGACCGCCGCCAAGGTGGAGAGCACGGGGCAGGACCTGAGCACGCTGCTGCGACGCGCCTCCCTCCTGCGCTCCAGCATGGACGAGGCGACCACGCAGATCGAGCGCAACCGCGAGCGCATGGCCAGCGTCCCCACCATCCTCCCCGCCAACGGCCACCTTTCTTCGCTGTTCAGCGGCAACCGGTACCACCCGGTGCTGCGCATCACCCGGCCGCACAAGGGCATCGACATCGCCGCGCGCGTGGGCGAGCCCATCCTGGCCGCCGCGCGGGGCCGCGTGATCTTTGCCGGCAATCGCGGCAACGGCTACGGCAACATGGTGGAGATCGACCACGGCCACGGCTTCATCACGCGCTACGCGCACGCCTCGCGGCTGCACGTGCGCACGGGCCAGTCGGTGGACCGCGGCTTTCGCATCGCCGACGTGGGCGCCACGGGCCTGGTGAGCGGGCCGCACCTGCACTACGAGGTGGAGCAGAACGGCCGGCAGGTGGATCCGCTGAACTTCGTGATCGGCGACGCACTGCCCTGACGCGTCGGCCGGACCGGATTGGTGGATGACGACGACGAGGAGCGCCACGCGGTGCTCCTCGTTTGCGTTTGGGGATGGAGCCCCGCCGTGAGCGATCGCTCGTCCACCGTCCGTTCCCGGCGAGTCCGGAACTTGCCCCCGCGGCTCGCGACACGATCGCGCCGAATCCGCTCCAGGACACGATGTCAGAGGACGCCGCTACCCAGCCCTGCCCCATCTGCGGGACTCCGCAACGCGCCGTTCCCCGGTATCCCCGCTACGTCTGCAACGCATGCACGGCCCGGGCGGTGGATGACCAAGGCCGCCCCGTCAGGGCGTACAACACGCACGCCCTGGGGTACGGCGTCCAGGTCGTGGTGACCGAGACGGGCGAAACGCTCGACACCCGCACGCTGTTCATCGACGGCACGGCCTGCACGGCGGCGGAGGCACGGTTCGGCGGCATCATCATTCAGCCGCGCGAGTGAGGATTGCCTTTCCCCGGATCGCGCCCGCCGTGGATGGAACGACGGAACAACGCCGTCCACCCGGCCGTACTGGCACGGAAGCCGTTCCCGTGAAAGATTATGGCACCCGCCCGCGTGGCGGTTCGCGTTGCAGTTCCCCGACTTGCGCTCGATGCTGATTCTTACCGCCGCCCTGGCGCTCGCCGCCGCCGACACCGTTCCGCCCGCGCCGTCCGCCCCCGTGGTGGAGGAGCCGGCGGTGGTGGTGCTCCGGCAGCCGGCGCTGCCCATCGTGGCCCTTCGCCTGTCGCTGCTGGCCGATGACCCGCCGGGCTTCGCGGGCGCCGGCCACATGATGCAGCACCTGCTGCTCCCGTCGCTGGAAGAGCGCGTGGCCCGCGTGGGCGGCCGCGTGCAGGCCGTCCGCACCTCCGACGCCGTCGTCTACACCGTCGTGGGGCCCGCGTCGGAACTGGACTACCTGGCGCAGACCCTTCGCGGCGCGTTGCGGGCGCCCGCGCCGGGCACGGCCGAGACGCTGCAGGCGCTGGCCGCGCTGGGCAGCGAGCGCTCGGCGGAGCGCGAGATCGCGCCGCAGTACGTGCGCTCGGCCCTGCGCGCGCGGCTGTTTCCCCGTGACCTCCCCGCCGCCGGCACCGAGGCCTCGCTCGCGCGGCTCAACTCGGCGCGGCTGGCCGAGGTGTGGGGGGCCATGTACCGGCCCGAGCGCGTGGCCATCGTGGCCGTGGGCGACGTGCAGGTGGACGGCGTGCGCCGCGCCTTCAGCGACGTGCCCGCGGCGGGCGGCGGCTCCGTGCCGCGCCTGGCCGACACCATCCGCGCCTTCGCGGCCGACACCCCGCAGGCCACGCGCGCGTGGATCGGCCGGGCGTGGAACGCGTCGGACGAGGACCCGGCCACGCTCACCGTGACCGCGCGCCTGCTGCGCAACCACCTGCGCCGCCGCATGACGCGCTCGCAGGTGGACGTGGAGCACTGGTGGACGCACCACGGCCAGGCGCTGGCCCTGGTGGTCGCCACGCCGGACTCGCTCGTGGCCACGGCCCGGCGCACGGCGGAGGGCTCGCTCACGGCCCTCCGCGACGCCGTGGACGAGACGCTCGTGGCCGACGCCGCCGCCGGCGTGCGGCGCGAGATGCTGCTCTTTTCCCGCACGCCCGAGCGGATGGCGGACGTCGTCGGCGCGTTCGCCGACCGCGGCGAGGGCGCGGACGCGGCGCAGCGCTTTTTCGCCGCCGTGGACGCCGTGACGGCGGACGACGTGCGGGCGCTGCTGGAGCGGATGATCACGGCGGACGCCGTGCTCGTGGAAGTGCCGCCCCAGCGCATCACCGCCTCATGAGCGCGCGGATGCGGATTCTCGGAGCCCTGGCGACCCTGGCGCTGGCCGCCGCCCCCGCGGCGGCCCAGGAGCGCGTCATCGTCCGCGCGGAGCCCGGCACCCCCGTCGTGGCGGCCGAGGTGCTGATCGCCGTCGGCCCCGCGGACGAGGCCGAGGGTAAGGAGGGAATCACCTACCTCACAGCCCGCGCCGTGACGGCCCCCATCCTCCCCGTGCTGGACTCGCTGGCCGCGCAGCTGGACGTGGAGCAGCACAAGGACGCCGTGTCCTTTACCATCACGGCCGCGCCGGACAACTGGCAGGAAGCCATGCGCACCCTGCTGGTGGCCCTGTTCCGCGACCCCGTGGACAGCGTGGCGACGGTGCGCCAGCGCACGGCCGTCGCCGCCGAGCTTACCGCGCGCGAGGCCAGCCCGGCGGACGCCCTGGCCCGCGTGCTGGACGCCGCCGTGTTCGGCAAGGACCACCCGTGGGGCCGCCCCGCCGTGGGCTCCGCGCGGACGGTGGGCCGCATCGCCGTGCGCGAGGTGGATGCGTTCCTGCGCTCCGGCTTCACGGCGGACCGGGCCCTGGTAGCCAT
>NZ_DASURI010000826.1:0-2805 GCF_036280135.1 Longimicrobium sp. | reverse complement strand
TGTCGAACTCGATGGTGGCCTTGGTGTTGTCCGCGAACCCGCTGAGCTCCACGACCGTCCCCGCGCCAAAGCTGGGATGACGGACGCGCGCGCCCTTCCGCAGGGCCGGGGCATCGTCCACCTCGTCGTACTCCACCGTGTAGCCGCTGTCCGCGTCCGGGTCGTACGATGAGGGCTTGGCCGTGGACGGCGGCGCCTTCCACGCGGGAACGCCGTACAGCCGGTCGCGCCGCGTGCCGTACGGCGACGACGACTTCCAGGGCTGCTGGTACGCCGAGCGCTCCAGGATCCGGGCCGTCTGCCGCGTGTCCAGCAGCTCCGACGGGACGGATTCCAGGAACGGCGACGGCGTGCTGTCCATGTACTGCCCCCCGCGGCGGCGGCGCTTGGCGTGCGCCAGGTACAGCTTGCGCTCCGCCCGGGTCACGCCCACGTAGAACAGGCGGCGCTCCTCCTCCAGGTCCGCCGGCTCGTCGTACGCCCGCATCATGGGGAACAGCCCGTCCTCCAGCCCCGCGATGAAGACGATGGGGAACTCCAGCCCCTTGGCGTTGTGCAGCGTCATCAGCGAGACGGCGTCGGCCAGGGGGTCGTGCTGGTCCACGTCGGCCACGAGCGCCACGTGGGCCAGGAACACGTCCAGCGGGCGCGGCTGCTGCGGGGTGGCCGCGTCCACGTCGTCCGCCAGCCCGGGCTCGCCCGCCAGCTCCATCTCGAAGGTGAGCTCCGGGTCCTGCTCCTCGATGCGGCGCTGGATCTCGGCCGCGCCCGTGAGCAGCTCGTCCAGGTTCTCGATGCGGTCCTTGCCCTCCGCGCCCTCGGCCTTGAGGGCGTCGATGAGGCCGGACTCCATCATCAGCTCGCGTAGCAGCGTGTCCAGCGAGATGCCGCCTGTCCCCGCCAGCGCGGCGAACTTGCTGATGAGCGCCGCCAGTTCCGGCAGCGCCTTGCCCGCCCCGCCGCGGATGCCGTCCACCGTCGCGGCCTCCCGCGCCGCCGCCAGCAGGGGGATGCCGCGCCGGGCCGCGTGTTCGGCCAGCCGCGTAACCGTCGTGTCGCCGATGCCGCGGCGGGGCACGTTCACGATGCGCAGGAACGCCTCGTCCGCCGCCGGGTTGGCCACGAGACGCAGGTAGGCCAGCGCGTCCTTGACCTCGCGCCGCTCGTAGAACCGCGTGCCGCCGATGACGCGGTACGGCATCCCCTCGCGGCGCAGTGCCTCTTCCATGGCGCGCGATTGCGAGTTGGTGCGGTACAGGACCACGAAGTCGCGCAGGCGCAGCTCGGGGTTGTCGCTCATCCGCACGCGGATCTCCTCGGCCACCCACTGCGCCTCGTCCTGCTCGTCCGACGCCTCCACGAGCGTCACCCGCTCGCCCGCGGGGTTGTCCGTCCGCAGCGTCTTGCCCTTGCGGTGGATGTTCTCCGAGATGACGCGGTTGGCGGCGTCCAGGATGGTCTTCGTGGACCGGTAGTTCTGCTCCAGGCGGACGATGTGGGTGTCCGGGAAGTCCTTCTCGAAGTCCAGGATGTTGCGGATGTCCGCGCCCCGCCAGCCGTAGATGCTCTGGTCGTCGTCGCCCACCGTGAACAGGTTGCGGTGCTCCTCGGCCAGCAGGCGAAGAAAGACGTACTGCGCGCGGTTGGTGTCCTGGTACTCGTCGACGAGAAGAAAGCGAAAGCGGTTCGCGTAGCGCCGCAGCACGTGCGGGTGCTCGCGGAACAGCTGCACGGGCTTCACCAGCAGGTCGTCGAAGTCGAACGCGTTGGCGTCGCGCAGGGCCTGCTGGTAGAGCGGGTAGACGTCGGCGACCACGCGCTCGAACGGGTCGCGGGCGTGCGCGGCGTACGCGTCGGGGCCCGTGAGCTCGTTCTTGGCCGCGCTGATGGCGCCGTGGACGGCGCGCGGCGTGAACTTCTTGGGGTCCAGCTTGAGCGTGTCGCGGATGATGCGCTTGGTGAGCCCGTCCGCGTCCTCGGCGTCGTACACGGTGAACCCGGGCGAAAAGCCCAGCCGCTGCGCGTCGCGGCGCAGGATGCGCACGCCCACGGAGTGGAAGGTGCCAATCCACATGCCCGTGGGCTCGCGGCCCAGCGCCTTGCGGACGCGGTCGCGCATCTCGCCGGCGGCCTTGTTGGTAAAGGTCAGGGCCAGGATGCTGCCGGGATCGACGCCCATCTCGTCGATCATCCACGCGATGCGGGTGGTGAGCACGCGCGTCTTGCCGGAGCCGGCCCCTGCCAGCACGAGCAGCGGCCCCTCGAAGTGCGAGGCCGCTTCGCGCTGTTCCGGGTTCAGGTGCGAAAGGTCGAACGCCATCTACGCTGAATCGGGATCAGGATCTCGTGGACGCAGGAACCGCTGAACGGCAGTTGCTTCGAGCGATTCGCGGTTACTTCCGCACTTTCGCACTTTCGCACTTTCGCACTTTCGCACTTTCGCACTTTCGCACTTTCGCACTCCCGCACTTTCGCACTGCAGTTTCGGGCGTGCCCCTCCGCTGCGCTCCGGGTCGGGCTGCGCGCGCCGTAGGCAACGATACGACTGTTGCCAACGGCGCCGGGCCACCTCCGCAAGACGGCACGATACGGCTGTGCCGCCTTGCTCCGCCGTCCCGGCCCTCCGGGCGCGCATCCCTCACGCAACTACGACGCGGGCGCCAGGTTCGGAGCGAAACAGCGGAGTATCTCTCGCCCGCGGAGGGCCCCCTCCCCCCGGCCCCCTGCCCCCGCTTCGCGGGGGAGGGGGAGAACTGCATGGACGAGGTTCCGTCCACCGCGCGAAAGTCTCCGCCTACACTAACC
>NZ_DASURI010000825.1:0-3535 GCF_036280135.1 Longimicrobium sp. | reverse complement strand
TGCGCGGATGTGCCCACCGCGTAGTTGAAGCCCCACGGCAGTATCGTGGGGCTTTCCGCAGTGGTTGCGGCGACTCCAGTCGCTCGGCTGGAGGCCGGCGCCGTGGATCGGGAAACAGAACAGTTGCCGACGAACTTGTTTCCAATTACCATTGGTTTGTCCCGATAAACGCGTGGCGTCACCCGGCTCCCCGGAGAAAACGTGAAGAAGCTGAAGCTCGACATCACAGACATCCAGGTGCTCTCGTTCACCGTGGAAACCGAGAAGGGCGCCGGGACCGTCAACGCCCACCTCACGGAGCCCGCCATCACCACGGAGTTCCAGGAGGTGTACGGCGGCACCACCCTCAAGAACACGGACTGCAACTCCTGCCCGTTCTGCGTGGACGAGCCGATCGGGCCCGCCGGGCCGTGAGCCATCCATGAGACGGGGATCCACGCGTGGAGCAAAGCCGGCCCACCCGCATCGTGCGGGTGGGCCGGCTCGTTGCATCCGCGTCCAGCCCCCGCGGCGGAGCGTGAGGCCTTCCGCCGCTCGGTCCGCGACCCACGCGCCTACACCAGGTGCGTGACCGCCCGCGCGATCGCCTCCAGCATCGACAGCGCGGGCTCCTGCGGCGGGGCGCCCTTGCCCTGGTTGATGGGCAGGCTCAGCAGCCAGGGCACCAGCGCCAGCGACACCAGGCTCATCAGCTTGATCAGGATGTTCATCGACGGGCCCGCCGTGTCCTTGAACGGGTCGCCGATGGTGTCGCCCACCAGCGCCGCCTGGTGCGCCGGCGACCCGCGACCGCCCGCCGCGCCCATGTCCACGTGCTGCCGCGCCAGGTCCCACGCGCTCCCCGCGTTGGCCATGAACGTCGCCAGCAGCACGCCCGTCACCGTGGCGCCCGCCAGCATCCCGCCCAGCGCCTCCACGCCCAGCCCCGCGCCCACCAGCACCGGCGCCACCACCGTCAGCACGCCGGGGATGATCATCTCCCGCAGCGCGTGGCGGGTGGCCACGTCGACGCAGGCGGCGCTGTCCGGCGGCACCGTGCCCTCCATGATCCCGGGATTCCCGGAGAACTGCCGCCGCACCTCGGCGATCACGGCGCGCGCGGCCTTGCTCACGGACGTGATCGTCAGCGCGGCCACGGCAAAGGGCACGGCGCCGCCCAGCAGGAACCCGATGACGACGACGGGATCGATCAGGTTGATGCCCGCCAGCCCCACCCACGACGCGTACGCCGCGTAGAGGGCGATGGAGGTCAGCGCGGCGGCGGCGATGGAGAACGACGTGATCACGGCGCCGGATTCCTTGCCCGCCGTGTGCAGCCCCTCCGTCACCCGCCGCGCGTCCGGGCCCAGGTGGCCCAGCTGCACGATGCCGCCCGCATTGTCGGCGATGGGCCCGAACGCGTGCACGGTCATGGTGATGCCCACGGTCGCCAGCATTCCCACGGCCGCCATGGCGATGCCGTACAGCCCCGCCGACGCGTACGCCGCGCCCACCGCCGCGCAGACGATCAGCAGCACGGGCACGGACGACTGCAGCCCGGCCGAGATCCCCGCCAGCACGTTGGCCGCCGCGCCCTGGGAGGACGCCTCCGCGATCCCCCGCGCGGCCCGCGGGCCCGTGAAGAACGCCGTCACGGCGCCCACGAGCGTCCCCGCCACGGTGCCGGCCAGGATGGCCAGGAACGGCCCCAGGTAGTGGTACACGCGCCCCGTGGACTCGTCCGCCAGGTCAAAGCCCAGCGCGAAGACGATCCCGAACGCCATCACCAGGAACAGCGCGGCGGAGGCCAATTGCACCGTCCGCAGGGCCGCGGCGGGGCGCTCCGGCTTGAGGTGGCGCAGCAGGAACACGCCCGCGATCGACGCGATCAGCCCCGCCGCGATGGCGAACAGGGGGAGCGCGACGGCGGCGATGCGGTTCTCGTAGCCCGTGAGCGTGCCCTCCGTCATCCCCACGGCGATGGCGGCGATGACGGCGGCCGCGCAGCTCTCGAACAGGTCCGCGCCCATCCCCGCCGTGCCGCCCGCGCAGTCGCCGGCCAGGTCCGCGATGGTGGCCGGGTTGCGCGGGTCGTCCTCGGGGATGCCCGCCTCCAGCTTGCCCACCAGGTCCGCGCCCATGTCGGCGGCCTTGGTGAAGATGCCGCCGCCCACGCGGGCAAAGAGCGCGATGCTGCTGGCGCCCATTGCAAAGCCGGAGACGATCTCGGCGAACTCGCGAAAGCGGATCTCCTCGTACACGTCCGGCCGGCCGATGCCCATCAGGTACAGCAGCCCCGTCCCCAGCACGGCCAGCGACGCCACGGCCAGCCCCGCCACGGCGCCGCCCTCGAAGCCCGTCCGCAGTGCCGCGGGAAGGCCGGGATACCGCGCGGCCTCCGCCGTCCGCACGTTGACGCGCACGGCCGCGAACAGCCCGCTGAACGCGGCCGCCATGGCGCACACGGCGCCGCCCGCGAACGCGCCCGCCGTGCGGTATCCCGCGACCAGGAAGAGCAGCGCCCCCGCGAGGACGACGAACGCGCCCATGACCACGGCCACGCGCCGGGCGAACGCCATGGCGCCGGACTGGACCTGCGCCGCCAATCCGCGCATGACCTCGTTGCCGGGCGGCAGCTTGCGCACGCGCTCCCAGATCATCCACGTAACGCCCAAGCCCAGCAGGCCCAGGATCCACAGCCAGTCGGTCAGGAGGGTCAGGTCCACGGTGGGGCGGCGGATTGGGGTCAACCGGCAGGATGCGCGCGGCGCCGTCGGAAGGAGGCTTCCGGCGCCGGCGTGGGGGAGGTTGGGAGAAGTGCCGAAAAGGTAAACGCGCGCCGTGCCTCCGGAAAGCCTTTTGTTTCGGCTGTGTCGCGCCGTTTCCTTCGTTATTTCCGCCGCACACGCACCAGCGTCATCCTGACAGCGGTTTTGCAGTGGGTGTAGAGTCGTTTCTCACCCGTGCTGTCATTCTGAGGTCGGCCGGCGCCGGCAGAGACCATCCCTTGCCATGATGCATCAGGCGCCGGCCGGCCGAAGAATCTAGTTGCCGGAGTGCAGGGTCCCGCCCGCGCGCTGAGTTCGCGCGAGGAGTCCAGCACGGGCGAGGTCTGTGCGCGGCCCGACCAGATTCTTCGGTCGGAAGGCGCCCACGATTCCGCGCGATGGGATGGACCGCACCGGGCGCCTTCCTCGCTCAGAATGACAGCATGGGCGAGAAACCACTTCAAACCCATCCGGGATTCGCTGTGAGGGAGCGCCCGCCTGGACTCGACTTGTGCACGAACCCATGGGCGCGACCGAAGGATCTTGCATGCGAAGCGTGAGGCCGGATTCACGTCGGGGAGTCCGGCCCCGAGTCTCGCACACAAGATCCTTCGTCGCCGCCATGGCTCCCGCGCAGATCAGGATCGCGCGGCGGCTCCTCAGCAACTGTGTTTCAGACGGTGGCCGCGATCGCCGGATTCCAAGGTGTATTCGTGCGCGCCATCGTGTTCAGGATCACGAGCAGCTTTCGAAGACACGCGATCATGGCAACCTTGAATGGCTTCCCT
>NZ_DASURI010000824.1:0-3910 GCF_036280135.1 Longimicrobium sp. | reverse complement strand
GGCGGGAACGAGTGGACGAGCCGCGAGGAGATCGTCGAGGTCAGCCCCGGGCGGTGTGAACGGCTCACGCTGACGTACCGCGTCAGGGACGACATGGGGCGGGTGGGGTCCGCGTCGCGGGTGATCGACGGCGAAGGAGGACGGTTCTGCGACGATGTGGAACCGCCCATCTGAACGAACGAGGGTGGCCATGCAGACGATGAGAAGACTCGGGGCCGGCTTCAGCGTGCTCGTGCTCGCGGCGTGCGCCGGGGAAGAACCCCCGTTCGACGCGGCCGCGGCGACGGCTCGCGTCGGGGATCTCCTGTACGCCCGCAACCTGATCTCCGATCCGGTGGTGAACGAAAAGGTGCGCGGCTACGTCGCCGCGGTGGACCGGGACGGCGCATCCGCCGATTCAGTCCTCCGGGAGTTCGACCGCTGGCTGGCCGAGTGGTCGCGGCGACACCCGGACCGGGTGGCACGCGCGCGTCTCATTCCGGCCCCGCCTGAAAAGGGATTTGTTCAGGCACGGCGGCCGGCCGGGGGCAGCGCCGTGCCGTAGCGGGACAACAGAAAACGGGTCCCGGCGCGGGCGCCGGGACCCTCCTTTGAGGGCGGTTGCGGTCAGCGAAGCCGTGTGATCCGCGCGATGAACGGCGCCGTGCCGAAGTCGCTGAACGTGAGCGAGACTCCGGGTCCGGGCACGGCTTCGAAGAGGAAGTACAGGGCCGCGTAGCTCCCGCTGGCGACGCCAAGGGCGTGGAGGCCGTCTGCCGTCCTCGAAACGCGGCGGAGTGGCCCGGGGTCATCCGGTACCCACGTCCGCAGCTGCGGGAGCTCGCGTGCGGCTACCGCCGCCGGGTCGATGAGGTCGTCTGTCGCCTCGGCCAGGCTCCACCGGTCCAGCGCCGTGACGGGATCCAGGCCGACCAACCCGGCCATGGACGGGAAGTCGTAGCTCTCCAGCCCCATGACACGGGAATAGAACCGCTCGCGTGCGCTGCCGAGAGCGGCGTCGCCCCACTGCTCGCGCAGGTACATGAGCAGCCGCGTGCCCTGCTCGTAGGGTCCACGCTCCCAGGCCCAAGGGCTCTGGTCGGGCCGCTCGCCGTAACCAGTGTGGTAGAAATCCGTGCTGGGAATATCCGGACCATCCGCTAGTTCATGGCGCGCGCCGGTCGGCTGGTTGGACGCCAAGCGCGTCGCGGTTTCCTGAACGGTTTGCGCCCAAGCCTCAAAAACGTCGTCCCACCCGGAGGGGCCCCGGCCAAAGACGTTGCCCCAGCGCCGCACCGCGAACACGTCCTCCGCGTGATGGCCGTATTCATGGATGAGGTATCCCGCCACCACCGGCACCTGCGCATCGTACATCAATGGCACATCCGGCCCCAAGCTGTTCGCCACCTCCGAGAACCAGCGACACATCGACTGCGGCATCCCGGCGAGGTCGACGGTGTGGCGCGCGATCCCGGTACGGAAGACGTGCCACGTCCGGCCTCCTCCGCCGCGGACCGGCTGGTAGTCCGCGCCGAAGACCTCGCGGATCGCGGGGAGCGTCCACCGCTCCGCGATCTCGGCAAGGCGCGCCAGCCGCGCCCTGCTCGCGTCGCTGGTCCACTCGGCCCAGTACCTGGTTCTCTCGTCGACGGCGATGACCGTGCGGCCGCTGCTGGACACGGCCAGCACCACCGCGCCGAACGTGGGCACGCTGGACTTCAGCGCGCGGCAGATGTTGCCGTTGCCATACCACTCAGGGCTGTCGTAGTCCACCCAGCGGACGGTGTCGCCGGGCATCGCGGTCGCGTAGGCGGGATCGAAGGGCTCCGGATTCTCCGAGTAGAAGTCGCTCCCCGGCGTGACGTCGTACACAGCGCGCCTCGGCTCGCGCGGTGCCGGCGCGCGGGTGGCAGACCCAATGGTGAACATGGTGGGCGTGCCGCCCGCGGCCGTCCAGGTCCGTACGGTGAACATAGGCACCGCACCGCGTGTGTCGGCGAGCGAGGGATTCAGGACCGACATCACGAAGCTCTGCTCGCCAGCCGGGAGCTGGATGCAGGCAGAAGCGAGTTGCTCGCGCGACAGCACCCGGCTCTCGCCCACCTCCATCCGCAACACGGAGGGAACCGTGAGCGGGGCGGAATGGGTGAGGTTTCCGGCGCGGATCGTCACCAGCCGGCCGTCTGTTTCGCACGATCGGCCGGGCGGCATGCGGAAGCGGATCTCTTCAGCCGTCCGTGCCGTCGGCACCACGTTCTGCCCGTCTACCGTAATGCTGGCTGGAAGGAGATCCAGCGCGGCTCCGACCAGCACCCCTTCGCCGCCGGACACCAGCTGCGCAGAGGTGATGGCGGGCGTGCGCTCCGGCGGCTTGCTCTCTCCGCCAGCCGGGTTCTTGTCGCAGGAAAGCACGCCGGCGAAGAGCAGTCCGGCTGCGAGGAACGCCGTTGAAAGTCCTTTCTTCATCGTGGTCTCTGCCTGTCACGAAGAACGCCGAAGCGCGGCGAGGACTCCCGTCCCCGCCGCGCGGATACACGGTGCGGATCTCCACACCGGCCCACCCACCACATCTTCTCCGTGGGGTCGCAACCCCCCGCCTTCTCCGTGGCGTTGCAACCCCACCTTCTCCGTGGACCGGCGCTCCCGAGTCGATCCCCGGCCTCCCCCATGCGCTTCATCTCAGGCCGCCGCGAGACCTCGCTCGCGGAGGAGAAGGCGCAGATCCTCCACCGCGTGGTGCGTGCGGCTCTTCGCGGTGCCGACCGGGATCCCCAGCCGCCGCGCGGCCTCCGTGTGCGTGAGCCCTTCCAGGAAGTGCAGCTTCGCCGGCTCGCGGTAGCGCTCTTCCACCTGCAGCAGCACCTCATCGATGATTGCGCGGGTCTCGCGTTGCTCGGCGAGCTCGTCGGGGAGCGGGTCGCCGTCCACCGGGTCCATCATCCATCCTGGCTCGATCTCAGGGTCCACCGCCATGTCCGAGAAGGTGGTGACCCGGCTTCGCTGCACCCCCCGAGCGGCATTGATGGCGATCCGCTCGGTGATGGTCTTGCTCCAGGTGGAGAACTTCTGCTGCCGGTCGTACGAGGCCCGGTTCCGGATGATCCTGATGAACACCTCCTGCGTCAGATCCTCCGCCCGAGAACGCGTCGCGGGGTTGCGCAGGAAGTAGCGCAGGATCTTCGGCTGATACCGGTTCACGATCTCGCGCAACGCGCGGTCCGAGTCGGTTTCCACGTAAAGCGTGAACAGCTCCTCGTCACTCTCCGGCAGCGGGGCGAGCTTCGGCGGGGGCGGAAGCTTCGGCCGATGGGATGCGCTCTGCACCGCCGTCGCCGGTCCTGCGTCTGTCATGGCGGCCTGCAGGGGGCCGCCGTCACGCGATCCTCCTTCGCGTGTCGGGTCTGTGGCCACTGGACTTGCTCCTTGATCGGAGGGTGTAGCTGGCGCCCTCGCTGCGCCAGCTTCGCCACTCTTCGGCACCCGGGCTGTCTCGGGGAGACCCCTAGGTTTGCGGACCGGCCTCGCGACCGGGGTGCTCTTCAGGAGTGGGGCAACCGAACTGGGAACGTGGTTTTGGACTGGAGCAGACGGGATCGTTCCATCTCCCGCGCTGCCGGGCTGGGATGTGTGGATTACGAGGTGCGGTCCTCTCTTGCGGCTGGCTGTGTGGCTGTGTCGCCCGGGGAGCAGGAGGTGTCCGGGACGTCCCTAGTGGGTGTTACCCCGGCGGCGAGGAAAGAGTTTTTTATTGTGTCACGTGGCGATAATTCCGGCTGACAAGAAGCAAACGTTTTAGAAGGTTCGTTACTGACACCGCGCTGCCCCGGAAAGGTCCCTGCCACTCTGGTACCGCCCCTCGCAGGCAACTCGGGGCAGCGAAGCGAAGATCCCCCCGCAGATGCCGTAAAGACGAATGAATGCGGCTCATTTT
>NZ_DASURI010000823.1:0-13100 GCF_036280135.1 Longimicrobium sp. | reverse complement strand
CTTCCGCCGTGCCCGCGAAGGGCGTGGGGAGGGAAGTCGGAACAGCCTCCCGGAACCGGTCACCCCTTGGCGGGTTCCGTAGGGCAGTGGCTCAATTGGTAGAGCACCGGTCTCCAAAACCGGCGGTTGGGGGTTCGAGTCCCTCCTGCCCTGCGACAACGACGAGCAGTACCCAGGCCAGCGAGAAGAGGAATCGTGACG
This sequence comes from Longimicrobium sp., assembly GCF_036280135.1. Taxonomy (GTDB): domain Bacteria; phylum Gemmatimonadota; class Gemmatimonadetes; order Longimicrobiales; family Longimicrobiaceae; genus Longimicrobium. The sequence continues at coordinate 12,899 of NZ_DASURI010000823.1, read as the reverse complement.
GACGTGAGCGCGGAGACGCGCGACTCGAGCCGCGCAGGTCGCAAGCGCGACCGTCGCGGCAACCCGTTCTCCCGGTTCTTCCGGTCGCTGAGCCTGTTCGTCAGCCAGATCCTGGACGAGCTGCGCAAGGTCGTCCGGCCGACGCGTTCGGAGCTGGTGAACTACACGATCGTCGTGATCGTGTTCGTGGTGTTCATGATGGCCCTGGTGTCCGCGCTGGACTTCGCCTTCACCAAGCTCGCGATGGGACTCGAACCCATGACCTCTTCCTTACCAAGGAAGTGCTCTGCCGGCTGAGCTACGCGAGCACCGCCAAATCAGTCGGGCGGCCTCAGATCTTTCAACGTTCCGCCGCCAGCAGTGCCGGAAGCGGGAGCAGGCCAGGAGGGACTCGAACCCCCAACCGCCGGTTTTGGAGACCGGTGCTCTACCAATTGAGCTACTGGCCTACGGTCTTCTCAAACAAGGTGGCCAGGGAGGGAATCGAACCCCCGACACCACGATTTTCAGTCGTGTGCTCTACCAACTGAGCTACCTGGCCCCGATGCTTGCTTCCCCAACAAAAAGCCGCCCAGCAACGGCGGCGGGGAAGGGCGTCATAGCGGGGGCGGGATTCGAACCCGCGACCTTCGGGTTATGAGCCCGACGAGCTACCAGGCTGCTCCACCCCGCGACAAGGACATCAAAGCTAACCCGCTCGGTCCGATCTGTCAACCCCCATCTTTCGATGGTTCGTCCTGCCGAGCGTCGCGGCGCGTGTCCAACGCCGCGAGGCCACTAAGATATCCCGATCCGGATTTCTTTCAAGCCCTTGACGAATTTTTCTTTTCCGTTATTCGCGAGGCGCGGACTGGAATCCAATTGTTTCCGCACGATATCGCCCTCGCACGGACGCACATCGCCGGGCCCCTCCCTCCCGCGATGCCGCCCCGCACATCGCGAATCGCAACGCGCCCGCACTCGCCCGGCTCTCCCCCCGTCGAGGGAGCCCCGCGCCGGAACCTGGCGCGGGACGATCCGCACGCTCTTCTCCGACCACCCCGCGCCGCGTCATCCTGAGGAGCGCATTCGCGGAACCCGCACGTGCACGAGACCGGACGCGCGACCGAAGGATCTTCTCCGCGAGACTCGGAGGCGGCCTCCGTGCACCAGGGGCTGCCGCAGAGGTTCGCACGCAAGATCCTTCGTCGCCGCCAGGGATCGCGCCCGGGCCAGGATCACGCGGCGGCTCCTCAGGATGACGCTTCTGGGGGGCGGCGGGTTTCGACGCGCGTCCGCAGGACGGTGCGGGACGAGCACGCGACGAAAAAAGCCCCGGCCATCGGCCGGGGCTGTCGTCGCCGCGACGGCGACGACCATCAGCTCAGGAAGCGGCCTTCGTCGGCCAGCTGGCGCAGCAGGGCGCCGCGCTCGTTCTCGGCATGGGCCAGTCGGCGCAAGTCATCCGTGGCGGGGCGGCGGGCGCCGCAGCCGTCGCAGGCCAGGAACCGGTCGTCCCACATCCACTCCTCCGTCCACGTGCCCGTGCAGTCCGCCACGGCGTGCCGCAGGGGCTCCGGCTCGGGGACCCGGGCGGGATCGGCCACCTCCAGCACGGGCTCGAAGTGGCAGGCAAAGCAGGTGAGCGTGTGCGGCAGGTTGATGCGCTCGCCCACGCCCAGCCGCAGCTGCCGCCCACAGCGGGGGCACACGCCCACGAAGTGCCGCACCCGGTAGCGCCCCGTCCAGAACATGTGCGCCAGGTACGCCCCCGTGCACATGCAGAGCACCGGCCAGGGGTAGTACGGCGGCACCAGGACGGACCAGGGCGCCAGGGCCCAGAACAGCACCAGCGACGCCACGGTCTTGACGACGCGCGACGGCAGCGGCTGGTACTCCAGGGCCACGCGCGCGGGTGCCGGCGGGTACGCGCGCAGCACCATCTGCACCGGCGGCGCCTCGGAAGGAGCGTGCATGGGGTTCACCTCCGGGTCGTTCAGTCTCTCGTCCCCAAGATAGAGCAAAATCCGCCCCGCCTCCAGTGCCCGGGGCCCCGCGCGACAAGGCCCGGACCTGGAGACAGGCCCGGGCCGTTTTGCCCCCCGGCGACCGTCGGCCGCGGGGACGCCGCCTACCGTCCCAGGCGCCTCGCCGGCTCCGCCTCGCGCGCCAGCCGGTGACGCTCGCGGCGCATCACCAGCGCCATCACCACGCTGCACGCCGCCACCACCGCCGCCACGAGGTCGTCACCCCAGCCCAGCACGGGGAGCAGGTCCGGCACCAGGTCCAGCGGGCTGACCACGTAGACGGCGGACGCCGCCGCCGTTCCCCAGCCCGTGACCTCCAGGACGAACGACCGGAGCTGGCTCTGCGGCATGGCGAGCAGGATCATGAACACCGCGACCAGCGCGAAAAGCCCGATGAAGAAGATCTTGAGGAACCCGAAGAACGCTTCCATTGATGACCATCCTCGTAAAGAAGGGGGAATGAAACAGCAGCAGATGTTCTCCCACGATAATGGCTGACATACGCGGATACCACTCGTTTCCCGACGCGGTGACCAGCCTCCCGGTTCGTCGAGGCCAGCCGCCGGGAGGCGATCGCATTCCCTGGAACGGACGAAGCCCGGCGCTCGCACACGAGCGCCGGGCTTCCGTTCATCCGTCCTCCGCCGGGATCAGCCGACGACGAGGCTCACCAGGCGGTCGGGGACGAAGATCGTCTTGCGCACCTGCTTGCCTTCGATCCACCGCTGCACGTTCTCGTCCGCCAGGGCGGCGTCGCGCGCCTGGGCCTCGGCGATGCCGCGGGCCATGGGCATGCGCGCGCGCACCTTGCCGTTCACCTGCACCACGAACTCCACGGTGTCGGCCACGGCCTTGCCGGCGTCGAACTCCGGCCAGCGGGCCTCGTTCCACAGCGACTGCGTGTGCCCCATCCGCTCCCACAGCTCCTCGGCCAGGTGCGGCGCGAACGGGGCCACTAGGCGCACCAGGGGCTCCACGGCGGCCCGCTCGGGCGTGCGGCCGCCGGCGCGCACCACGTTCAGGTACTCCATCATGGCCGCGATGGCCGTGTTGTACGAAAGGACCTCCAGGTCCTCCGTGACCTTCCTGATGGTGGCGTGCAGCTTCTGCTCGACGGCCGCGTCCAGGTCGCGCTCCTCGCACGACGTGGCGGAGTCCCACAGGCGCGACAGGAAGTTGTACGGCCCCGTGATGCCGCCCTCCCGGAAGTCGCCGCCCTCCTGGTACGGGCCGATGAACATCAGGTACACCCGCATGGTGTCGGCGCCCCACTCGGCGATGTAGTCGTCGGGGACGATGACGTTCCCCTTGGACTTGGACATCTTGGCGCCATCCTTGATGATGAGCCCGTGCGCCCGGAACCGCGTGAACGGCTCCTCGAAGTGGATGTGCCCCATGTCCTTGAGGGCCATGGTCACGAAGCGCGAATACAGCAGGTGCAGCACGGCGTGCTCGTTGCCGCCGATGTAGCTGTTCACCGGCAGCCACGTCCGGATGATGCCCGGGTCGAACGGCACCTGGTCAAAGTCCGTGGACGGGTAGCGGAGGAAGTACCACGCGCTGTCCAGGAAGGTGTCGCTCACGTCCGTCTCGCGCCGCGCCTTGCCGCCGCACGACGGGCAGTCGGTCACGTACCACTCCTCGTGGCGCGCCAGGGGCGAAATGCCCGACGCGTCCGGCTTGAAGTCCTCGATGACGGGCAGCACCACGGGCAGCTGGTCCTCGGGCACGGGGACGATGCCGCACGTGTCGCAGTACAGCACGGGGATGGGCGGACCCCAGTAGCGCTGCCGGCTGATGGTCCAGTCGTGCAGGCGGTAGTTGATCCGCTTTTCCCCCAGCCCCATCCCCGCCAGCCACTCGGTCACCTTCGACTTGCCCTCGTCCACGCCCAGGCCGTCGAACGCGCCGCTGTTCACGAGCACGCCGGGGCCCGTGTACGCCTCGGCCAGCGGCGCGGACGCGTCCTCGCCCTCCGGCGCCACCACGCGGACGATGGGCAGGCTGAACTGCTGCGCGAACTCGAAGTCGCGCTCGTCGTGACCGGGCACGGCCATGATGGCGCCCGTGCCGTACTCCATCAGCACGTAGTCGGCGATCCAGACGGGAATCTCCTGCTTCGTGGCCGGGTTGACGGCGTATCCACCCGTCCACACGCCCGTCTTGGTCTTGTCCGTCTTCTTTCGCGTGACCAGGTCCTGCGACGACGCCTGCTTGCGGTAGACGTCCACGGCCTCGCGCTGCGCGTCCGTCGTCAGGCGGTCCACCAGCGGGTGCTCGGGCGCCAGCACCATGTACGTGGCGCCGAAGACCGTGTCGGGCCGCGTGGTAAAGACGCGGATAACGGGCTTCTCGGCCTCGATCCTCGCCCCCTCATGGCGGTCCTCGGCGACCCTGGCGCGGGCGATGGGGAACTCCAGCTCGGCGCCCTCGCTGCGGCCGATCCAGTTCTCCTGCGCCTTTCGGGTGGTGTCGGACCAGTCCAGCGTCTTGAGGTTCTCCAGCAGGCGATGCGCGTAGTTGGTGATCTTGAAGAACCACTGCGACAGGAACCGCATCTCCACGGGCGTGCCGCACCGCTCGCACTCGCCGCCGATCACCTGCTCGTTGGCCAGCACGGTCTGGCAGCTGGGGCACCAGTTGACGGGCGCCTCCTTCTTTTCCGCCAGGCCGGCCTTGAACAGCTGCAGGAAGATCCACTGCGTCCACTTGTAGTACTCGGGCGCGGTGGTGTCTACCGTGTGGCTCCAGTCGTACATGAAGCCCACCCGCCGCAGCTGGCGCGTAAAGCGCTCCACGTTGCGGGGGATGAGCTCCATGGGGTGAATGCCCTGCTTGAGCGCGAAGTTCTCGGAATGGATGCCGAACGCGTCAAAGCCGATGGGCTCGAACACCTGGTGCCCCTGCAGCCGCTTGAAGCGGCCGAAGATGTCGGCGCCCGTAAAGGCGTAGATGTTCCCCACGTGCAGCCCCTCGGCCGACGGGTAGGGAAACATCATCAGGTTGTAGAAGGGCTTTTCGGCGGACCGCAGCTGCTCGGCGGTCCACCGGTTGGTGCCCTGCTCTTCCCAGCGCTGCTGCCACTTGCGCTCGACTTCGGCGGGGTGGTAGCTGGCGGTGACGTGGGTGGCTTCGCTCGTGCTCATGGGGACTGACTGCCGTGATGATGCGGGTATGCAAGCGCGCGAACCGGCGTAAACGCGAGCCGCCGGGCGCGGGTGCGGCCGACGGCTCGGACGGATCAAAACTACCACGCGCGTCAAGGCTTGGCGCGTGCTCGCCCTGTCTTTTTCGCCTGATCCTAAACTGCCATACCCGGCGCGGATTTACAACCCCTGGGCGGGCGTGTCCGGGCGCGGGCGTGGACGGCCGATGCCGGGCGGTCGGGGAGTGGGCCGGAGACCGATTCCGGGAGCGGGCCGGTGAGCGGACCGGCGAGCGACCGGGAGCGAACGAGATGGTGGTCGTCGCAGATCCGGTTCGGTGGTGGCCGTCCCCCAGCCGGAGCGAATGAATTCGCCGCTGGAAAGTCGCGAAGTCCGCCTTCGCGGACTGCCCCAGCGAAGGCCGGCCGGCGTGCACCGGAGCGGAGTTCACGTGGTTGAAGCCTCGCGCAGTTTGCGAGGCTTTCCGCTGTCGTTGCGGCGACTTCAGTCGCTCCGGCCGGGAGCCGCGCTCACAGGCACAGGTCGCCGTCCGGCGTCACGCCGCGGCGGCAGCGCTCGCGGCGGTCCACGCCCGTGATGGCCCACTCGGCGCCGTAGCGACGCATGTGCAGACGAAACTCGATGTCGCGCACGGAGTCGTCCGCCAGGTCGGGGTGGACGACGATGCCCACGGCGCTGTCCGCCGCCTGGACCTGCATCCGCGACGGGAGGACGGCGGGATTCGGCTCCTCCAACTGCGCGGCGGCCACGTCACGGACCCTCACCAGCAGCGCCTCGGGCGTGGCGGCGCGCTGCATCCACGGCTCGCTCGGCAGCTCCAGCGCATCCCAGGCCGTGTAGCCGGTGTCGGGCAGGGCGACTGGTGGCGCGGAAGGGGCCCGCGCGGCGGAATCCGCGGTCATCGGCACGGCGGAGTTCGACGCGATGCCGGAATCCACCCCTGGTACGGGGGTCTGCGTCGTATCCGCCGATCCCTCCCCTTCCCCGCCACCGCCGCAGGCCGCGAGGAGCAGGACAACGGGAATCAGCCCGAGCCGCATCGTCATCCGCCGACGGAGGGGGTGAGCAGGGCCTGCACGGCGGCGTAGGGGTCCGCCTTGTTGGTGCGCGCGGCGGCCACGATGTCGTCCATGGCGCGGAGGAAGTCGCCGCCGCGGGCGCGGTACACGTCCTCGAACAGGTGCAGGCGGTCGTAGTAGATGTGCCGCGCGATGAGCGTGGCGTTGTTCAGCGGCTCGCGCGTAAAGCTGCCGAACGTGTCCACCTTGAGCCGCGGCCGCACCTCGTCCGCGAAACGGCGCTGCGCGTCGGCGAACAGGCGCTCGCGCAGGGCCAGCTTTTCGTCGCGCGTGAGGTCCGTGCGGGCGTAGAGCGCCTTGACGTCCGTCACCAGCTGCTCCATGAACGCGCCGAACAGCAGGTCGTCGTCCCACGCGCCCTGCGCCGTGCGGCACGTCTCGGACGACGGCCCGTCGCGGCGGCAGAAGAACTCGATGGCGCCGCGCCCGCCCACGAAGTTGGCCAGGCTCTCGTTGAAGATGGCCTGTCCGCTGGCGTAGAAGGTGTTGTGGAAGAGCTCGTGGATGACGGTGTTGGCCAGCGACACGCGGTCGTAGCGCAGCAGCGTGCTCAGCAGCGGATCGTTGAACCAGCCCAGCGTGCTGAACGCGGCGGACGGGCGCACGAAGGTGTCGTACCCGCGCGCCTCCAGCCGCTGCTGCTCGCGGGCGGCGTCTTCGGGATCGAAGTAGCCCTTGTAGGGCACGCTGCCCACGATGGGGAACCACCACGTGTGCGGCCGGAACTGGTCCTTGGGCGCCGCGCTCACGACCGTCACCAGCGTGTCGCTTTCCACGCGGGAGAAGAGCGTGTAGCTGTCGCCGGCGTTGAGCCCCAGCGAATCGGCGGCGAACTGCCGGGCCTGAAGCACCAGCAGCAGCTTGTCGCGCGTTTCCCAGTCCGTGGCCGTGTCGGACACGATGCGCGCGATGGGCTGGCGGCGGTTGAGGATCCTGGCCTCTTCCCACGCCGCGCGCATCACGTACGCCGGCGAGCACGCGGCGCCCGTGACGGACAGCAGCGCCAGCAGCAGGAGGGCGCGAGCGCGGGTGCGGAGCGGGGGTCGGTTCATCCGCGAAGCCACAGGGAATAGGGAACAGGGAATAGGGAATAGGGAATAGCCTGCAACGGCCACGGCTCTTCCCACCGCACCGAATCAGCGAATCCATCCGCCAATCTCGTGTGACGGCAGCCGGCGCGCCACGCCCGCGGACGGGAAGCGTGGAAACAGGTACGCGCGTCACAGAAGATAGATCAGATTGTATCAGATCCGCATCCGCTCTCCTTGCGACACCAGCGGTTCAGCATCCATGCCGTCTGGCACGCGGCGGGACGGATCCGCCGATCCGCGGAAATCGGAAATTTTCCTTTGCGTCGTGAACTGGAGCCCATAGATTGGGGCATCTTCTGGCAGTGCCCGGCCATCCCCCCACCCCAGGGCAGTTGAATGAGCTACCTCGACGTACCGCGGCTGCATTTCTTTGGACGGTTCCAGGCCGCCCCGTCCACCCTGAACAACGATCCCGGCAACTACAACCCCGCCAACCCGCTGGACCCGGCGTGGAACCCCAACGGGACGCACTGGTTCAAGCTGGACTGCACGGTTCGCAGCACGGTGCTGGCGCAGCCCGCCACGAACCCGGACCCGCTCGTGGGCACGCCGCTGGCCAGCGTGGACGGCCATCCGCAGATCGGCAAGCTGGTGGACCTGGACCCCGACCAGCAGGCTGTGTCCATGATCTTTGGCATGCAGGTGCGCATCGGCACGGGCGACGACTGGGTACAGGGCACGTTTCGCCCCGTGAACTTCGTCGACATGTACGCGCGGGTCATCGGCGGACAGGCGGACTCCGTGTTCTCCGCGGCGTACCAGTCCGTGCTGGAGAACCTGCAGTGGGGGCCGGCCATCACCTCCCCCGTCCTCAAGACGCTGCAGACGACGAGCCCCGACGCGCTGTCCATCCGCTTCATCGTCGACGCCTTCCAGGACGTGTCGCAGGACCCCACGACGTACATGCCCAACCAGGACTTTACCTGGGGACGGGTGACGGGCACCGTGGGCCCGTGGAGCAAGGGTGAGCCCACCAACTTCACGCTGGGCCGGCTGCTGCGGCCCAACGGCCGGAGCGGGCTGGGACGGATCTCCAACTACGCGCCCTTCCGGGTAGACCGGGAGCGCGCCGTGGTCATCGCGGACCTGGGCAACGTGCTTCCCGCCCTGTGGGTGGCCGGGGCATTCCCCCCGCAGATGGGCCCCCTGACCCTGGTGTGCGGGGCGGGGACGGAGACGCAGGTGACGCTGGGGACGGTGGACTACTCCGACGCGGCGTACCAGGACCACGCCATGGTTCAGGAGTTCCCCATCCCCGCGGAGCACCTGGAGATGGTGGACAGCTCGCCCCTGCAGCTGGTGCAGAGCGGCGGCGCCAACCTCATGCTGGTGCCCGGGCGCACCAGCACCGTCCTGGCCGAGGACCCCACGGGCGCCTACGTGGATTCCACCCAGTACGTGTTCCGGATGGCCGCGGGGAGCACGGCCCAGGCCGAGGTGATCGCGCTCACCTTCGGCAAGCCGGCCGCGGGGCAGACCATCACGTTCACCGACTGCAGCGCGGACCAGTTCGGCCCCGGGACGGGCACGCCCGCGACCGGGCTCACCTACGACACGTCGGTCACGACGGACGCCAACGGGCGCGCCACCTTTACGCTCAACGCGCACGATCCCCAGAACCCGCGCACGTACATCGACGGGCAGGTCTATGCCGTGGCTTGGTCGTGGGACCAGGACAAGAACCCGGACGTCAACAGCGCGTTCCTGAGCGTGCTCGTCTTCGACGCCTTCACCCCGCCGGACCCGTCCACCTGGAACGACCCGGCGACGTGGCAGAACGTCGTCAAGCCCATCTTTGACCAGTACATGCGGCTGTACCCGTTCATGCAGGAGCGGGTGGACCTGAGCGACTACCCCACCGTGGTGGGGCTGCGCGAGCAGATCGCGGGGTACCTGGCGCTTCCCATCGAGCATCCCAGCCACATGCCCGTCACGCGCGACCTGTCGCCGCCCAAGAGCGCGTTCCTGGTCAGCTGGCTCAAGGCCATCAACCCCGCGGGCGTGCCGGAGTCCATGGCCGGTACCATGTACGGCCACATCCCCATTCCCGGGCCCATGCCGGGCACCTCCGGCAGCTCCGGCGCGTCGGCGGCCCCATCCGCGCATCCGTCCGGATCCGCCGCGCCGTCCGGCGCCCCCGCCGCGCCGGCCAATCCCGGCCCCTCCGCCGCCGGGTCCGACGCCCCCGCCCACTGACCACGAGGACGCACCTACGATGAAACGCACCCTCCTGGCGGCGCTGGCGCTGGCCGCCCTTCTTCCGGCGGCGCCGGCCGCCGCGCAGCAGACGGAGACGCTGCCCTTCAAGATCAGCTGGCAGCCCGTAAGCATCCCCAACCTCCCCGCCCTGCAGTCGTTCGCGCGGGCCACGGACAGCCAGGGCCGCTGGCTGCTGCTGACGGGGCGCCGCGCGGGCCTGCACGGCTTCAGCGCGCCGCCGACCAACAACTTTCCGCCCACGGAGATGAACGACTCCATCTACGTGGTGGACCCGTCGGCGCGGCAGGTGTGGTCCATGCCCGTGAGCATCTTTCCCGACTCCGTGGCGGACCTGCTGCGCGTGACCAACGCGCAGTCCGTGCAGAACGGCAACACGCTGTACGTCATCGGCGGCTACGGGATGAACTCGTCCACGGGGCGGATGATGACCTTTCCCACGCTCATGGCCATCAACATCCCCGCGGCCGTCACGGCGGTGACCAGCAAGGACGCGGCGGGGCTCAGCGAGGCCATCACCTGGTCGCACGACTGGCGGCTGGCCGTGACGGGCGGCGAGCTGCAGAGGCTGGGAAGCACGTACTACCTGATCTTTGGCCAGCAGTTCGACGGGCTGTACGACCCCAACGACAGCAACATCGGCGTCACCTTCACGCAGCGGTACACGGAGCAGATCGCCCGCTTCACGCTCACGACGACATCGAGCGGCCGGCCCGCGGTCGGCACCTACTACGCGCCGTACACCAGCACGGCGCCCAACCGGCCCTACCACCGGCGCGACCTGACGTCGGCGCCCGTCATCAGCACGTCCGGGTCGCAGGGGCTGGGGATCTACGGCGGCGTGTTCGCCCCGGGCAACGACAGCACGTACCGGCAGGCCGTGTACATCAACGGGGCCGGGGTGGCGCCGGTGCTGGCGACGTACACCCAGTACATGAACCAGTACACGGGCGCCGTGCTGCCCATGTACAGCGCCACGCGCGGGCGCACGATGTTCACCACCTTCTTTGGCGGCATCAGCCTGTACCAGGTGGACCGCACGTCGGACCCCGACCGCCTGGTGCGCAACGACACGGTGCCGTTCGTGAGCGCCGTGTCCACGCTGGTGCGGCGGAGCGACGGCAGCACGTTCGAGTGCGTGTGGCCGGATTCGCTGCCCGGGCTGCTGGGGGCAGAGTCGGCGCTGCTGCCCGCGGCGGGGGTGCCGGACTTCGACAACGGCGTGGTGCAGCTGGACCGCCTGCCGCCCGCGAGCACCCTGGGGTACTTCTACGGGGGCATCCAGGCCCAGCAGCCCAACTTTGGCCCGTCCACGGCCACCAACCTGGTGCTGGAGCTCAAGATCGCGCCGCTGCCCACCACCTGTGCCGTGGCCACGGCCCCGCCCGTGCCGCAGACGGGCGCCATCCGGCGAAGGCCCTGAGCGGGCGTTTTCCCAGGGAACACGCGGAAAACAACGGAGCACCCCGCCCACCGGCGGGGTGCTCTGCTTTGTTCCTCTTTCACGGATTTACGCACGCTAAGTGTTTATCGGTACGCGCTTTGCATTCCCTGCCCGGTCCACTCGGAGGGAGACCGATGGCACTGCGTGAATTCAAGGACTCGAGGGGAACGGAATGGACCGCGTGGGACGTGCCGCCGCACCGCGTCTACAGCAACGCGCGCGGCGGGGCGGAGCGCCGCACGAGGGTCACGCCGGACTACTCGCCGGAGCGGCGCAGCGGGCGTGACCGGCGAAGGCGCGTGATGCATCCGCACCTGCAGGGCGGGTGGATCTGCTTTACGGCGGGGGAGGAGAAGCGCCGCCTGTACCCGCCGCCGGAGGGATGGGAGGCCGCGAGCGACGCGGAGCTCGAGGCCCTGTGCCAACGCGCCGAAGACGGCGCCCGTCCGTCGCGATGACGCGGCCCGCGCGGAGCTAAGCCCATGGCCATCCGCTCGTTCCGCACGGCAGACGGCGTGCACTGGCAGGTGTGGAACGTGGTGCCCGGCCGCCGCGACACGGAGCGGCGCGTGGGGTACGACCGCCGCAACCCTGAGCCGGTCTTTCGCTACACCGGCCCCGAGCGCCGGCGCGGCGCGGACCGGCGCCAGCCGCCGCAGTTCCTGTCTCCGCAGCTGGCCTCGGGGTGGCTCGCGTTCGAATGCCCCACGGAAAAGCGTCGCCTGGCCCCGATCCCCCAGCACTGGGAGCAGCTTCCCGACGGGGAGCTGGAGCAGCTGTGCATGGCCGCGCGCCCGGTGGCGCGTGTGACGCCGGTCGCGGAGGTGACGGATGACGAGCAGGGCGGCGGATGACGAGCAGGGCGAGCCCCAGCCTGAGCGGGTAAACCCGCCGCTGGGACAGCCATAAGCCCTGTCTCGCGCCGACGCGCTCTACGAACAGGGCTTCAACCACCAACGCGCGCCGCCACCCGGCGGGAAGGCCCCCCTCGCGCCGAGCGACTAAAGTCGCCGCAACGACAGCGGAAAGCCTCGCAAACTGCGCGAGGCTTCAACCGCGCGAACTTCGCACCGGGGCACATCATCCAGCCCGCTCTTGGGCAGTCCGCGCAGGCGGACTTCGCGATTTTCCAGCGGCGAATTCCATTCGCTCCTGGCCCGCGCGGACCCGGCCCATGTGCACGCGACTCCACCCGCACCGGACCTGTCGGCGAAGGCCGACATCACGGTGTCCGAGCCGCGAATTCATTCGCCGGGGCTGGGTGCCGGCGGCTCCTCACCGATCCAACCCCGCGCGAGGGCCACCGGCGCGAGGCGCGCGTCACCGCACGGCACTCGCCCGCGACGGACCCGTCGGCGAAGGCCGACATCACGTTTTCGGAGCCGCGACTTCAGTCGCCGGGGCTCGGTGCCGATTCCAATCCGCGCGAAGCCGGCGCCTCCATCCGCCCCGGCACCTCGATCCGCGTCATCTCCCGCGTCACCATCGCCGTGCCCTCGTCCGCGGTGCGCATCTGGGCGCGGGCGGCGGCGGCGTAGAGGGGGAGCAGGATGGCCAGCAGCACCGCGAAGTTCACCGCGGCAAAGGCGGTGCGCAGGCCCATCCGCTTGTGGAACGTGATGGGCGGACGGTACACGGAGCCCTGCCCCTCCAGCAGGAACACCACCAGCGCCGCGTGGATGGGCGTGTGGCCGATCACCTCCAGCTTGCCGAACACCAGCGTCGTCGTGAAGAACACGAGCGTGATCACCAGCGCCAGCGGCCGCTGCAGCAGGTTGATGATGAGCAGGTAGCCCAAACTGAACTCCACGAACGCGGCGCCCAGCAGGAAGAACCGCACGTCGAACCCCAGTGCCAGTTGCGGATGCTGGTCCAGCACGTACAGCGCCCACTGG
>NZ_DASURI010000822.1:0-6525 GCF_036280135.1 Longimicrobium sp. | reverse complement strand
GAAGTGCGAGAGTGCGAAAGTAAAACCCATGGACAGGGGGTTCTCTCTCGCACTCTCGCACTCTCGCACTTTCGCACTTCTTCCCTACCAGCGCGGATCCGAGGACAGCATCCGCGCGGCCTTTTCCTCGCTCAGCGGCTCGGCGAAGAGGAAGCCCTGCGCGTGGTCGCACCCCATGCCGCGCAGCGACGCCAGCTGCTCGCGCGTCTCCACCCCCTCGGCCACCACCTTCACCCGCAGGTTGCGCGCGAGATTCACGATGGCGTGCACCATCTGCGCGCTGCGCGCGTCGCGGTCCATCCGGCTCACGAACGAGCGGTCGATCTTTACCACGTCCAGCGGAAAGCGGTGCAGGTAGCCCAGCGACGAGTAGCCCGTGCCAAAGTCGTCCATGCACAGCACCACGCCCATGTCGCGCAGCCGCGTAAGCGTGCCCACGGCCGGCTCGGCCTGCTCCAGCAGCACGCTCTCGGTGATCTCCATCCGCAGCCGTGACGCGGGCATCCCGCACGTACGCAGGGCGCCCGCCAGGTAGCCGGCCAGGTCCGGCTCCGCGAACTGCCGCGCGGACAGGTTCAGCGACATCGCCAGCGTGGTGTATCCCGCCTCCGTCCACCGCTGCAGCTGGCGGCAGCACTCCTCCACCACCCAGCGGCCCAAAGGCAGGATGAGCCCCGTCTCCTCGGCCACGGGGATGAAGGTGCCCGGCCCCACCTCGCCCCGCTCGGGGTGGCGCCAGCGCAGCAGGGCCTCGAACCCGTCGATGCGCCCCGTGTCCAGCGCCACGATGGGCTGGTACACCAGGCGAAGCTCGCCGCGCTCCAGCGCCCGCCGCAGGTCCGTCTCCAGCCGCAGCCGGGCCATGGCCTCGGCGTGCATGGCGCGGTCAAAGACCTCCAGCCGGTTCTTGCCCAGCATCTTGGCCCGGCTGAGCGCGGCGTCGGCGTTGCGCAGCAGTTCCTCGGCGTCCTCGTGCCCCGTCGTCGCCAGCGCGATGCCGATGCTGGCCGTGGCGAACACCTCGTGGCGCTCCAGCTGGAACGGCTCCGCCACGGCAGCGGCCAGCCGCTCCGCCAGGTGCGTGGCCTCCAGCGGCCCGCTGATCCCCTCCAGCAGCACCGTGAACTCGTCGCCGCCAAAACGGGCCAGCGTGTCGCCGGGGCGCAGCGCGTCTTCCAGGCGGCGGGCGCACTCCAGCAGCATGCGGTCGCCCAGGCCGTGGCCCAGCGAGTCGTTCACCACCTTGAAGCGGTCCAGGTCCAGGAACAGCACGGCGGAGAGGAAGTGGTCGCCGCGGCGCACCCGCTCGGCCGCGTGGGCCAGCCGGTCCACGAACAGCGCGCGGTTGGGCAGCCCCGTGAGCGCGTCGTGCAGGGCGCCGTAGGCCAGCTGCTCGGCGGCGCGCTTGCGCTCGGTGATGTCGTGGAAGATGCCCTGGTAGCCCAGCAGCCCGCCGTCGGGCCCGCGCCGCTCGCTGGCGGAGAGGAGGACGTCGATGGGCGCGCCGTCGCGCCGCAGCAGCCGCATCTCGTAGTCGCGCACGAAGCCGGCGCGGGTGATCTCGTCCCGGAACCGCTGGCGGTCCACGGCGGTGGCGTAGAGCACGCTGGTGTCGCGCGCCAGCAGCTCCTCGCGCGACCAGCCGAACAATTCCACGAACGCCTGGTTCATCTCCACGAAGCGGCCGTCCGTCGTGGTGATGTAGATGGCGTCGCGCGACTCGTGGAACATGCGGCGGTAGCGCTCCTCGCTCTCGCGCAGGGCACGCTCCGCGGCGCGGCGCGGGGTGATGTCGCGCGCGAAGCCCTGCACGCCCGTCACCCGCCCGCCGGAGACGAGCGCCGTCTCCGCCAGCTCCAGGGTGAGCACGCGGCCGTCCGCGTGGCGCACCTCGGCCGTGTAGTTGCTCAGGGCCCCGGGCTCGTCCAGCGCCGCGTCCGTTCCGCTGTGCACCTCGGCGGCGGCGCGGGCGTCGTCCGTCAGCAGCACGTCGTACGGCCGGCCCACCAGGTCCTCGGGCGCATGGCCCAGCACGTCGCGCACGGAGGGGGACAGGTACTCAAAGCGGTGCTGCGGGTCGTGCACGTAGAAAAAGACCTGCTCGCTGCCGGCCACCATCAGCCGGTAGCGCTCCTCGCTGCGGCGCAGCTCCTCCTCGGCGCGGGCGCGGTCGCTCACGTCGCGGTTTACGCCCAGGGCGCCCACGCGGCGGCCGTTCTCGTCCAGCAGGGGGACTACGACCGTCTCGGCCACCCCCTCCGTCCCGTCCTTGCGCGCGAAGCGGATCTCGCCCTGCCAGCGGCCCGTGCGGTCGATGGCGTCGAACACCTGCCGCGCCAGCTCCTCGGCGCGGGCCTCGCCCAGCCACAGCTCCACGCCGTGGCCCAGCGCCTCGTCGCGCGTCCAGCCAAAGACGCGCTCGGCGGCGCGGTTCCACCCGACGAGACGCGACGCCGTGTCGGTGATGAGGACGGCGTCGTACAGGTTGTCGAACACCAGGGCCTGGCGCTGCAGGGCGGCCTCGGCGTGCTTGTAGTCGGTGATGTCGAAGGCCGTGCCCAGGGCGGCCGTCTCGTGCCCGTAGCGCACCACCCCGGCCGTGAAGTCGATCCACCGCTCGCTGCCGTCCTTGCGCTGGATGCGGATCTCGTAGCGCGCGGGTACGGGCTCGCCGCGCTGGCGGGCCAGCCCCCGCTCGCGCACGGTGTCGCGGTGCTCGGGGTGCACCACGTCCCAAAAGCTCATCTCCAGCAGCTCCTGGCGCGTGTACCCCGTGAGCTCCTCGGCCGCCGCGTTCACGTAGCGAAAGCGGGTGCCCTGGTACACCATGGTGGCGGCGGCCACGGTCTCGGCCAGCTCGCGGAACTGGCGGTCGCTCTCGCGCAGGGCCTCGGCGGCGCGGTCCATCTCGGCCACGTCGCTCTGCAGCCGGTAGTAGCGCTCCAGCAGCTCGCGCTCGGCGCCGCCCGCGGTGCCGGCGAGCAGCGCGCGGACCTCGTCGGCGCGGCGGTACTCGGCGTCGACGGCCTCCAGGAAGCGCTGCCACTCGTCGGCCAGCACGCCCAGCGGACCCAGGTGCTCCTCCACCTGCCGGCGGAGCACGTCGTGTAGATGGAGAGCTGCGGGAAGGGCCGTCGCCATGGATCGCATGGGCGCGAGACGCCGCGCCCCCTCGGCGGGAGAGATGAACCGTGGATGAACGCAGTATAGTCGCGACCGGGGCGGGCGCAAAGGAAAATGCTTGCGGTCAACGGCGTTGTGGCCGCACGCGAGCGCCGCGTCGTACGGATGGGCGCGCCAGGTGCGGGCCCGCGCCCGCCTGGCGGCCCGGCGCCCGGAACGTCACGCCCGGATCCCCCTCCCGCGGGTGATCCGGGCGTCCGTTCGCTGAGCCGATGTCGTTCGGCGAATGACGAGGATCAGTCCGCCGCGTCCGCCGCTGCTTCCGACGCCGCCTGCTTGCGGGGACGACCGCCCTTGCGGCCGTTGCGGCGCGCGGCTTCGGCCTTGGCCTCGCTGGTCGCCGTGCCCAGGTAGTGCCCGGCCCACGCCTTGGCGCGGAACGCCCGCAGCATCATTCCCATCAGGTTGATGCAGGCGCCGAGGTCCGGCCAGCCGACCGTCGTTCCCCCGAACATGACCTGCACCCCGGACAGCATCTCCGGGGGGGCGCCCCGTGCGTACGTGACGAGGTCGACCGGAAAGCCGAGCAGGCAGCCGTTGTCGAACTCCACCATCACCCGGTCGCGCTCCTCGTCATAGGATGCCTGGACGGCACGGGGGCCATGGTCCAGCTTCGGGAGCGACTTGGAGTACTCCAGGATTGCCTCGATCTCCTCGTCCGTCAGGTCACGCTTGGGCATTGTACCTCCTCCAGTGGGCCAGGAGCAGTTCCTGGCATCCATTCACGATCCACACGGCGCGCCCGGCGTCCGTCCACCGCATGTCTTCCCACTCCATCACGTACGGAGGCTGGTGATCCTCGTACCCGATCACGATCCAGCACCAGGTGCCCGCGTAATGAACGCGAACGCGCGGCGGCAGCACATCGTCCTCGGCGATCCAGAACGTGTAGCCGTCGAACTCCATCACCTTGTTCATAGGCTAAAACCGAACGTTGGGTTTTTCAAGGGTGGCTGATGCGGATCACCAGCGGCGGTCGGCGGCGAGCAGGTCGCGGAGCGCGTCCGCGTCGGCGGGCGGGGAGAAGAGGAAGCCCTGGCCCGCGTCACAGCCCAGCAGGCGGAGCCCCGCGAGCTGGTCCGGCCGCTCGATGCCCTCGGCCACCACCTCCAGCCCCAGCCCGCGCGCCAGCGCCAGCACGGACGCGACGACCTGCCCCGCGCGCCCGTCCTGCCCCATGGCCGCCACGAACGAGCGGTCCACCTTGAGCCCGTCCAGCGGCAGCCGGTGCAGCGCGCTGAGCGAGGAGTAGCCCGTCCCGAAGTCGTCCATCACCACGCGCAGACCCAGCTCCTTGAGCCGGTTCAGCGTGGCCGCGGCGGCCGCGGGGTCCGCGACGAGCACGCTTTCCGTCACCTCCAGGCGCAGGCGGGCGGGGTCCATCCCGCTCTCCTCCAGCGTCCGCCGCACCTGCTCCACCAAGTCCGCCTGGGCCAGCTGCTTGACGGACAGGTTCACGCTCACGTGCAACCCGCCGGAGCCGGCGGTGGCCCACGCGCCCGCGTGGCGGCACGCCTCGGCCAGCACGCGCCGGCCCAGGTCCAGGATGAGCCCCGTCTCCTCCGCCGCGGGGACGAACTCGTCCGGGCGCACCCAGCCTCGCTCGGGGTGACGCCAGCGAGCCAGCGCCTCCACCCCGCAGACGCGCCCCGTAGCCAGCGACACGATGGGCTGGTAGTGCGCCGTCACCTCGCCGCGGTCCAGCGCGCGGCGCAGGTCCGTCTCCATCCGCAGCCTGGCAAGGGCGCGCGCGTGCAGGGCGCGGTCGTACGGCTCGCAGTGGCCGGGACCGCGGGCCTTGGCGCGGTACATGGCCGCGTCCGCGCCGCGCAGCAGCGCCTCGGGCCCGTCCGCCTGCGCGCCGCTGACGGCCACGCCGATGCTGGCGCTCGTGAACACCTCGAACCCGTCCAGGGTCACGGGCGCCGCCAGCGCTCGCTGCAGAGTCTCCGCCGTCCGCAGGGCGGCGTCCGCGCCGGGGGCGCCGTCCAGCAGCACGGCGAACTCGTCGCCGCCAAAGCGCGAGACGGTGTCGGCCGGGCGCACGGCGCCGCGCAGGCGGTCCGCGACGGCGGCCAGCAGCTGGTCGCCCACGGGGTGGCCCAGGCTGTCGTTGACGAGCTTGAAGCGGTCTAGGTCCAGAAAGAGCAGCGCCGTCCCCCCGCCCCGCCGGCGGCCGCGGTCCAGCGCGGCGGAGAGGCGCTCCATCAGCAGCCGGCGATTGGGCAGGCCCGTGAGCGGGTCGTGCAGCGCCTCGTGCCGCAGCCGCTCCTCCATCGCGCGGCGCGCCGTCACGTCCTCCGCGAACAGGTGGACCACGCCCAGCGGCCGGTGCGGATGGTACGACCACGAGAGGACGCGGCCGGCGATGGGCGCCTCTACCCCGCGCACGGCGGCGTTGCTGGCCAGCGCGCCGCGGACGAGGTCCGCGTGGCCGGCGCCGGGGAGCGCGGCCTCGATGCGCGTGCCCAGCTCCGCCGCCAGGCGGACGGCGGCGGGGTTGGCGTAGACCACGCGCCCGTCGCCGTCGCACTCCAGCACGGGGTTGGGCGATTCGCGGGGGAAGGCGGCCAGGCGCTCGTTCTCCTCTTCCGCGCGCTTGCGCTCCGTGACGTCGTGCACGATGCCCACGACGCCCGCCACGGCGCCGTCCCCGTCGCGGTGGGGCCAGTACTGCACCCAGATCCACCCAGATCGGACACCCGGCACCACGTACCGCCGATCCGGAAGGGACACGGTCTCTCCGTCCAGCACGCGGCGCAGGACAGGCTCCAGCCGCTCCTCCCGCAGGTGGGGGTAGATCTCCAGCGCGTTGCGCCCCAGGACGGCCGCGGCGGGAAGGCCGGTCATCTCCTCCATGAATCGATTCCACAACAGGTAACGGAACTCGCGGTCGCACACGGCGACGCCAACCGTTTCGCTCGCGGCGAGCGCGTCGAACAGCGTTTCGCGGAGACCGCGCTCGGCGGTCCCGGTCGGGATTCGTGCGATCATCGTCTCCTCCAGCGCGTAGAATGAGACAGGGGTGAATCACGTATAGGCGCAATAGTGCGGCAGGATAAGCGTGGCGGTGGACAGCACCGCGGCACGAGATGCATGGCGGCTCCCGGTTAACGGGTCCGTGCGATCAGAATTCGATTGAAGAAGGCGGACACGATAAACGGCGTGCGATCCGGCGCAAAAGAGAGGGTGGGAGAGTGGGGTGGGGGCAAGTCCCCGCGGGGCATGAGCGGCTGAAGCCGCCGCTGGGGCCGCGGAAAGCCCTGCCTCGCGTTGACGCGCGTTGCGAACAGGGCTTCAACCGCCAACACGGGGCGCCACCCCGCGGAACGTCGCGGACCG
>NZ_DASURI010000821.1:0-3673 GCF_036280135.1 Longimicrobium sp. | reverse complement strand
CTGCAGGGCCACTACAGCGCCAGCAAGCACGCCGTAAAGGGCTTTACGGACGCGCTGCGGATGGAGCTGGAGCACGACGGCGCGCCCGTCTCCGTGTCGCTGGTCAAGCCGGCCAGCATCGACACGCCGTTCCCCGAGCACGCGCGCAACCTCATGGAGCGCGAGCCGGACCTGCCGGCGCCCATCTACCGGCCCGAGACGGTGGCGGATGCCATCCTGTACTGCGCCAGCCATCCCAAGCGGTCCATCACCGTGGGCGGCGGCGGGGGGATGAACGCCGTGCTGGGGATGGTGGCCCCGCGCTTCACGGACCGGATGATGGAGCGCAGCATGTTCACCGCGCAGATGCGCGACGAGCCGCGGCGTCCGGCCCGCCGCGACAGCCTGTACCAGCCGCCGCTGGAGGACGGGCGCGTGCGCGGCGGCCACGAGGGCTACGTCATGCGCACCAGCGCGTACACCAAGGCCGCGCTGAACCCCGCGCGCACGGCGCTGGCCCTGGCGGCCGTGGGCGCCATCAGCGCGCTGGCGGCGGCGGGCGTGCGGCGACGCGCGGAGATGGACGTGGAGGTGGACTTGGCCCCGCGCGGCGACGGCCAGCCCTACACGGGGCTGCGCGACGACACCTACCGCGGCGACGTGGCCACGGGCGGCGCCACCTGGGGCGCGGGGCTGCGGGATGATTCGCTGCTGGGCGACGAGGTGGGCGTGCGCGCGCCGGACCTGGAGATGCGCGGCGACGACTACGCCGAGCGCGGGCGCGACGTGGGCCGGCCCATCCGCATGGGCGACAACGCCTTTCGCGCCGAGGGCGAGCTGCGCCCGCAGGACTACGGCTTCCGCGGCGGCGACTACGGCCTGCGCGGCGGCGCCGACGAAGCGCACTGACGCCGCGTCAGGCCGGATGCGCGAGGGGCGGCTCCCGTCCGGGGGCCGCCCCTCGCGCGTTACGGACGCGATGCGTTCCGCGTCGGGTTTCTTTCCCATCCACCGACGGATTGTCATCCTGAGTCCTTCGGCGCTACGCGCACCGCGATGGGATGAAAGTCGCCGCCATCCAACCTCCCCCAGGGGTTATTGGGGGAGGTGCGAGCCTAGGCGAGCGGAGGGGGCGCTCGCGCGGTGTCGCCTCCATGCACGAGGCCAGCCTTGACTTTCTGTTCAGGCAGCGACGCGCGGAATCCGTTGCGGCACAGACGGTTGGCGCGATCGAAGGATTTTGCGTGCAAAGCGAGAGGCCGGCTCCCGTGCGTGGAAGCCGGCCCCGAGTCTCGCATACACGATCCTTCGTCGCCGCCACGGTTCCGTCGTGACGAAAGCCCGCGCGGCGGCTCCTCAGGATGACGCTGGCAGAGGAGGTCGGACGCGAGGCCGGCTCCCGTGCGTGGAAGCCGCCCCCGAGGACGACGCCGTCGCGCGACGCGCTTACAGGCGGATGCGAAGCCCCACGTCCACGCGGACGTGCTCCACGTTTACCTCGATCCCTTCACCATCGAACTGGGGCTCGTAGCGCGTGTACGTCACCTGCGGCGTAAAGGAGAGCTTGGGCCCCAGGCCAATGCCGATGCCCGCGCCCACCTCGAAGCCCAGCGACTGGTCGCTCTCGGTGGCGTCGTCGAGCTCGCCGCCGTCGTCGCCCTCGTCGAACTCGAAGCCGACGCGGTTGTACACCACGCCCGCCTTGAGATACGGATCGATGGGGATGAGCGGCGTCGGGACCGCCACGCGCACGCCGGCGCTCAAGCCCTGGTCAACCACGTCCACCCCGTCGAACCCGTCCAGGCCAAAGCGGTTGTAGGTGTACCCGGCGTACACGCCCAGCAGGGGCATGAAGTGGTAGGTGGCGTTCGCGCCCACCGTGTAGCCCGTCTCGACCGAAGGATCGTCCCCCACCTTCTCGCCAAAGTCGCCCGTGGGGACGGCCAGGCCGCCGCGCACTTCCAGCGAGAACGGCGTGATGTTGGGGATCTGGGCGTGGGCCGGCACCGCGAACGCCGCGGCCGCCACGAGGGAAAAGAGCCCAAGGGAGGTCTTCTTCATCGTTCATCCTTGCGAGAGAGTGCGCGCCGGCCATCCCGAACGCCGCGCGCGGATGCAAACCACGCCCAAACGTACCGACCGGCGCGCGGAACCGCCACGGAAAAACCCCCGTATCCGCCAGCGGACGGAGCAGGACGCCGACGACCGATCAGCCCGGATGATGAAAGCGAGGGATGCGGAGCGCGTCGCCTCCTCATCCCTCGCCGTGATCGTGTGCACCCGGTCCGCCGCGCGTGGAGCTCCGTTCGCCGAGCCTCAAAGCTCCTCGCCGAAGTCGATCTTGAGCGGGCGCACCTGGCAGTGCTCGCCGCAGCCGAACTTGTAGCGGTTGCGCGCGAACCAGCGGTAGAACCGGCCGAACAGGTTGCCGAACCCCGGGATGGCGAACGCCCAGCCGAACGTCCCGCCAAAGGGCAGGATCTTGAGCAGTTGCTCGATGGCGGCGCCGCCCTGCCACGTCTTTCCCCCCGGGCCGATGAGCTGCATGGCCTCGGCGTACGCCTCGGACGGAATCCACGGAAAGCGGTCCAGCACGCTGGTGTTCTGGAACGGGATCACCTCGATCTCGTTCTTCGTATCCCACGCGTTCAGCAGCTTGACGAGGCGGCCGCACACCTTGCAGGCGCCGTCGTAGACCACCACGAACGGGCGGCCCATGCCCACGGCGTCCGTCTCCGCGCCGCCAAAGCGAAAGTGCACCACGGGGATGGTCACGTCTTCACCTCCACGCCGATCGTGGGCGGCTGCTCGAACGTGCGCGTGACGGTGCACAGCCCCGCCGCGCGCATGGCGGCGTTGCGGCGCTCCTGGGGCAGCGACGGCCACAGCACGTCCACGTCCATCCTGCCCACGCGGTGCGGGTTCTCCTCGAACGCCCAGCCCACCTCGATGGACAGGTCGTCCACGGGGAGCTTGGCGTGCGTGCCCCACGAGGCCAGCACCGAGTAGGTGCAGGTGGCCAGCCCGCTCGCCAGCATGTGAAAGGGCGAGTACTGCATCTCCGCGCTGTCCGCCTCCACGGAGAGCGGCCCCGCCCTGCCGTCCAGCCGGATGCGGTCGTCCGAAAGCAGCGTGATCTTCACCGGTCCTCCTCCGTTGCGCCGCGCGGGCCTGATTGATGGTCCGGCGCGCCCGCGTGCGTGGGCGTGTACGCCGGCGGGTCGCTCGCCGGGAACGACTCGTCCGATGCCTCGTCCACGTCAGTTGATACACCGTCCGCCCGTTCCGGCTCCCCTTCGGCGGCCCGCGCCCGCAGCGCGCGCCGCAGGGCCATCGCCCCCAGGAGGCCCAGCACGATCGCGCCCAGCAGCGTTGCCTGCCGGGCGCGCGACGGCGATCCGTTCCGATCCGCGTATTCCATCACGTCCCCCGCGCGTGGTGCGGGGCGCGTCCTCAGCCCCGGATGAGCGACTCGGCGCCGTCGATCCACATTTCCGTCCCCGTGATGTGGTCGCTGGCGTCGGAGGCCAGGAAAAGCACCAAGCGTGCCACCTGCTCGCTGCTGCCGGGGTGCCGCTCCAGGGGCTTGTCGGTATCCGGAAACTCAACCGGCGTCTGCACTTTCTCCAGGTCGCGGCGTTCCGTGTTGTCGTCGATGCTCGTCTCGATGGCGCCGGGGCAGATGACGTTCGCC
>NZ_DASURI010000820.1:0-5187 GCF_036280135.1 Longimicrobium sp. | reverse complement strand
ACGGAGCGTGCGAACACGGCCAGCGCGGGAACAGTCACCCCACCAAAGCCGCCGCGTACGTCACTCCTCCAGGTCCACGTACCGCACCAGGTCCCGCAGCGGCGGGCGGCCGTCGTGGTGCCACCAGGGCGGCGGCCACGCCATCCGCCCCAGCGGCGCGAACCGGCTGGCGCCGATGCGCCCCAGCGCCATGGCCAGCGCCCGCGTCTCCTCCGCACTCCCCGCCACACCCACCGTCTGCAGCACGGGGCTGAACCGCTCCACCAGCACGGGCACCTCTTCCAGGCACGCCACGGGCTTCACGCGGACGACACGGTTCAGACACGACGCCGTAAAGTCCGGGCGCGGATCGTAGACCACCGTCCACGCCGTCCCCTCCACCGACGCGTGCAGGCGCAGGCCGCCGCCGCCCGCCTCGGCGAACTCCGCCTCGCCCCGCAGCTGGCGGATGGCGGACGACTCGCCGGGCGCCAGGACGCCGCGCGGCAGCGTCCCCTCCGTCTCGGCCATGGCCTCCGCCAGCATCGCGGCCCACGCTTCCGGATCGACGGCCCCGCCCTGCTCCACGTAGAACAGGTGCGGCGACACGCATCCCTGCTGGTCGAACGTGGACGCATCCAGCGCCGCCCCCCGGGCCGCCTCGCGCGCGCCCTCCTCCGTCAACGCGCCGCGGGCCACCACGCCGAACGACACCTTGGGCCCGTAGCCCAGGAACCGCGCCGTCGTGGGCGTCTTCGCGCGGATGGATGCCACGGCCTCCGCGCCGCCGTAGACGATCACGGCGTCCGCCGCGTCCAGGGCCGCGCGCTCCATCATCTCGTCGCCGCCGGCCCAGTAGGTCACGGCGAGGCAGGCGCCCAGCTCCGCGTCCGCCTCCGCCACGCCGCGGGCGAACAGCGCCGCCAGCAGGGGCTCGCCCACCGCCGCCTTGCCCAGCGTGCCGGCCTTGACCAGCAGGGAGCGGATGATGGACGTGACGGCCACGCCCGGCACGTTGCCGCTGAATACGTGCACGGCCAGCCGCGGTCCGAACGCCGCCTGCCGGCCGTGCGCGCGTGGCGCGGGGACGAATCCGTCCAGCACGCGCGGATCGCCGAACTCCGCCCGCAGCAGCTCGCGCAGCCGGGGCGCGCGCCAGTCGGCGGCCATGCGGTCCAGCACCAGGCGGATCATGGCCGGCGAGTAGCTCGTCACGGCCGGCAGGGCCCGCTCCGCCGCGCGGCGCAGCGGGTCCTCCGGGTCCAGGAACCGCGCGGCCACGCGGTCCACCACGCCCACGATCTCCGCCACGGGGCGGTCGGCCAGCAGACGGTCGCGGGCGATGGACAGCGCCTCCACCTGCCGCTTGAGGTCCACGGGCGACAGGCGGGGGATGCGCACCTCGAACGCATCCTCCCCGCGCCCGTACGCCCACGTGTTGGTACGCGGGTGCTCGATCGCGGGGAGGTGGAATGCGTCGATCACGTCGGGACGCATGGCTTTTGAGTGCGTGAGTGCGGAAGGGCGTGAGTGCGGAAGTGGTGAAGCGGCACTCACGCACGTCTTCTACAGGAAGTCCCAGAACGACGGGTTGGCCTCCACGATCACCTCCCACACCCCGCCGTCCGTGAGGCCGCGCGCCACGTCCACGCGGATGATGTCGAAGAACAAGCCCAACCCCGCGCCCACGGACACCAGCTCACCCGTCCGCCCGCCCAGATCCACCGGGCCAAAGGGCGACGGCGAGCGGTTGTCGTCCACCCATCCGCCGGCCGCGAACACCCGCCCGCGGACCAGGTTGGGCACCAGGTCCGCCGCGTACGTGGCCCGCGCCAGGCCGAACCGGTCGCCACCGTAGGCGCGGAACGCGTAGCCCGGCACCGTCCCGCGCCCGCCCACGAGAAAGCGCGCCTGCTGGGGGGTGTCGCCCAGCACGCCCCCGGCGGAGGCGTCCAGCGCCAGCTCCTGGCCGGCGCCGCCGCGGCTCACCCAGCCCAGGTCCAGCCGCGGGCGAATCCACGCGTGGTCCGCGTCCGCGCCGTCCAGCCGGCCGCCGTCCACGCCCAGCCCCAGCGAAACACCGCGCGCCACCTCCGCCGGCAGGGCTCTGCGCAGGTAGGCCGACCCGCCGTAGAAGGTGCCCTCGGCGATGGGCGCCACGGGGCGAAAGTTGCCCGATCCGCCCAGCAGGGAGAAGTCCGTCTCGCGCACGGCGCTCTCCTGGTCCTCCACGCGCAGGCGGAACGCGCCGCTCCACCGCGCCCCCAGGGCCCGGTCCGCCCGCAGTTCCGCGCCGCTGACGAAGTACGGGTCGGAGAAGTCGTAGCCGGCCAGCAGCGCCGACAGCGAGTTCATGGCGCCGGAGATGACGTTGAACCCGCCCAGGTCCCGCGGCTGCTCGAAGTACGCGGCCAGGCCCGTCCGGTCCGGCAGGGCCCCACGCGACACCTCCGCCTCGGCGAACGGACGCATGCGCCCCAGCGCCACGCCGCCGCGGATGCCCAGCGACACCTGCTCCGACGGGTTGTAGCGCGCGCCGGCGGAGAGCGCGAGCCCCTCCGCGCGGTTGTAGCGGAGCGTGCCCGACGCCGTGCGAAATGCGATCTGCGTCCCCGGCAGGCCGCTCAGCAGCCGCCGGCCGATGAGCTCGGCGGCCTCGCGGCGCACGTCGCCCAGCTCGCCCTCGGCGCTCAGGCCCACTTCGCGCAGCTCCTCGTGGATCCCCTGCTCGAACGCGAAGCTCTCCCGCTGCGCCACGGGAACGGAGACCACGCGCCGCCCGGCGAACAGGGCGTCCGCCAGCCCCTGGTTGAAGCGGTAGTTGCTGATCTGCATGGTGCCGCGGATCATGCCGCCGGCCGGCAGGTCCAGCTCGGGCAGCTCGCGGCGCAGCTCCACCTGCTGCCGGTTGGGCAGCCAGAAGCGGCCCTTGTACAGCCCGTTCTCCAGCAGGACGTTGATGAAGTCCAGCTGCTCGTCCACGTAGCTCACGCGGGTGAACGTGAACTCCATCCGCACGATGTCGCCCCCGCGGCGGTCCACGAACACGGAGCCCACCAGCGCCGGGCGCGATGGGTCCTTCGGCCGCACCTGCAGCTTGTAGACGCGCACGGGCTCCGCCGAGCCGGGCAGGCGGATGCTCGTGCTGTCCGACAGCCGGTAGTCGTAGATGCTGGGCCCGGCTGGCGCGGCGGGGTGCAGCACGTCGCGCACCTCGTCGCCGTCGCCCAGGCGGATGAGGTCGCCGAAGTTGTCCTGCACCACCGTGAGGTGGTCTTCGTGGTAGTGGATGTTGGTGGGCAGGTCGCGCTGGTCGCGCAGGCCGATGATGCGCTGCTTGGACAGGTTGGGCGCCTTCCAGAACACGTCCAGCGCCACCTGGTCGGTCTTGACCAGGGTGCGCTCGCCCGTGTCGCGGCGGTCCAGGTAGAAGTAGATGTACCCCCGCGCGTCGGCCTGGTAGTCCACCATGCCGGTGTCGCTGAGCGCCACCTGCCGGCGCTCCTGCGCGCGCTGGATGAGCTCCAGCGCGCGCGGCGCGTTCCAGGCGTCGTCCTGCGCGGCGGCCGGCGCGGCGAATGCCGCCAGCGCCAGCGCCGCCATCCAGATGCGTCGCAAACCGTTCACTCCCGCGTTTTCAACGGCGCGGGCCCGCGCCACCTGCGGCGCCGGGCCCGGACCGGAATCATCCATCCTTCAAGATAACCGCCCGCCGGCCCGCCGCGTCAGGAGCAGGGCGCGGCGGAAAGGACGACGCTGGCGCTGCCCTCGATGGTGGGCGCGAGCCCCGACGGGCTGGCGTTGCGCGCCCGGGCGTAGTCCTCGCGCGTGACGCTGTACGAGAACTGCGTCTGCGCCACCAGCCGCATGCTGGTGCCCTCCAGCACCGTGAGCGTCAGCGGCCGCGGCAGCAGCAGCTCCTCGGCCACGGTGCTGGTGCCGGGCATGTTGAGCGTCACCGTGTTGGTGCCGTAGCTCAGCGAGCCCTGCATCTGCCGCAGGAAGGAGTCGCTCTGGCGCGTGTAGACCAGGTCGTACACGCCGCTGGCGGCCAGCGACACCGTGGCCTCGGGGCGGCCGGCCGGCGGCGTGGTGTCCACCACCGTCTGCATCAGGTCCGCCGCGGGCAGGATGGTGTTGCCGGGCGTAAAGCGCAGCTCGCACAGGTTGTACACGCCGGCCACGTCGCCGGGCGCCAGGCGGTCCGGGCCGGAGCCGCCGTCGTCGCAGGCGGCGGCGAGCAGGGGCAGCGCGGCGGCCAGCAGGGCGGCGGCGCGAAGGGGCATGGTGGGGGAACGCATGATCTTGCGCACGTACGGGTGATGCAGGTTCCGAGAATTTCGGGAAGCCGTACGTACCCGCGAGGGGGCGGTATCGGTTCCGCTAACACTGCAAAAGGATGCGGCGGATGAGCTTCCGTCCGCCTGTCGCCTCGTCCGGCCGATGGAAGAGGCGGGCCGGGATCACGCGCCGGGCGGCGCGCTCTCCCCGTCGGCCGGCTTGTCCGCCGCGTCGCCGTCACGCTCCAGCAGCGTGGCCGTGGGGTCCAGGAACGCGTTGAGCGAGGCCAGCACGGCGCGGTCCACCATGCCGTCGATCTGCTCCATGGCGGCGTACGCGCCTTCTACCGCGGCGCCCACGGCCGTGAGGTGGGCCCAGATGGCCCGGCGAAACATCAGCAGCTCCAGCACCGTCTCGGCGATGTTGTAGCCGCTGAGCCGGCGGGTAAAGCCGTGCACCATGGCGAACTGCTCGGCGTCCTCGCGCGAGCGGTTGATCTCCAGCCGGTCCAGGATGGCGTCGAACAATTGCGGCACGTGATCCAGCAGCAGCGGCTCCGCCAGGGCCTGGCCGGTGACCATGGCCTGGTTGGCGCGCACGCGCTCCATCCAGTCGCGCAGCACGGCCTCGCGGCCGTTGCGAAGCTGGTCCACCGCGCCCGTGAGGTCGCGGATCTCGCGCTCGGTGTAGAACTGGCTCTCGATCTGGTCCACGCTGCGCTCCGGGCCGGGGAAAAAAGGCGGCCCGGAAGGTAGCATCGCGCGCGCGGGGCGGGAAGCCGTGAAATCGGTTTCCGTCCCGGCCTGTCATTCTGAGCGGAGGCCGGCGCCGACTGGATCCATCCCGCCCGCGATGCGCATGGCGCCGGCCGACTGAAGAATCTGGTCGCCGGAGTGCGTGATCCCGCCCGCGCGCTGAGTTCCCGCG
>NZ_DASURI010000819.1:0-6321 GCF_036280135.1 Longimicrobium sp. | reverse complement strand
ACGTCACCGCGGTGCGAGTCCGTGGACTTCGCGATACCCGCCATCTCGAACAGGCTCGGGTTGCTCGGCGGATCGAGCGCGTAGCCGGTGACCTTGGAGCCGAGGTGTTCCAGCCACAGGCACAGCCAGCTCCCCTTGAAGCCCGTGTGCCCCGTCACCAGCACCCGCCGGTCCCGCCAGAAGGCCGCGTCCGTCACCACACCTTCCAGGGCGCGCGGTCCGCGTTCCACAGCTCGTCCAGGTGCAGCTTGTCGCGCAGGGTGTCCATGGGGTGCCAGAAGCCGCGGTGCAGCCACGCCGACAGGTTGCCCTCGGCGGCCAGCCGCTCCAGGGGCCCGCGCTCCCAGATGGTGTCGTCGGCGTCGATGTAGTCGATCACCCGCGGGTTGAGCACGAAGTAGCCGCCGTTGATCCACCCGCCATCGCCCTGGGGCTTTTCCTGGAAGCTCGTGATGAGCCCCTCGCGCATGTTCACGGCGCCGAACCGGCCGGGCGGCTGCACCGTGGTCATGGTGGCCAGCCGGCCGTGGGCGCGGTGAAACTCCACGGCGGCGCCGATGTCCACGTCGCCCAGCCCGTCGCCGTAGGTAAAGCAGAAGTCCTCCGCCGGGTCCAGGTACCCCCGCACCCGCGCCAGCCGCCCGCCCGTGGCCGTGCTGTCGCCCGTGTCCACGAGCGTCACCCGCCAGGGCTCGGCGTTGTTCTGGTGCACCTCCATGCGGTTGTCGCGCATGTCGAACGTGACGTCGCACATGTGGAGGTAGTAGTTGGCGAAGTACTCCTTGATGAGGTACCCCTTGTACCCCAGGCAGATGACGAAGTCGTTGAGCCCGTGGGCCGAGTACGTCTTCATGATGTGCCACAGGATGGGCCGCCCGCCGATCTCCACCATGGGCTTGGGCTTGACCTGCGTTTCCTCGGCGATGCGCGTGCCCAGGCCCCCGGCAAGGATGACGACTTTCATGCGATAGCAAGAGCGACGGCTGCGGAAGCGTGCCTTCCGCCAACGAAAAGGCCCCGGCTGCCCGGAGCCCGTTTCACCCGGCACGCCCGTGGGCCCTGGCGCCGGCAGACGCGCAATGTAACCCGGTGATGACGCGGGGCGCAACACGCGGAACGGCCCGTCGCGCGCTCCCCGCCGCCGGCCCCGCGCGGTCTTTCGGGGGCATGACTTCACGGCCATCCGGCACGTCACATCCGCCGTCCACTGTCGGCAGAATGCCCTGGACGGTCGAACGGACGCGATCGGATGGATGACGATGCGCATCCGCCGCGTATCCGGACACGCGCTTCCAACCGCGGTTTCCCGGCAGACCCAAACGGCATTCTCACACGGGGCCTTCGGCCAACGGAGTCAACGGTAACGGATGAACGAAAACCGTTGACTCCGTTCGCCGCAGGCGCCGTGTGAGATGCTGTTCGTCACAGACCTGTCCCGCACCTCCGTGCCGGCGGCGCGTCTCCAAGGCGATCCGGGACGCATGGGGCCAAACGAATCGCGCCCCCCGCCGGAGCCGGCGGGGGGCGCGAGGTTCGTCCGTGGGGACGCGGTGCGTCAGGCCACGGCCAGCCGCAGGGCGGGAACGCTCTTTGGCGCGCGCCGCGACAGCCCCACCACGTGCTGCTGGGGCTCGCGCATCACGCCGCGCGTGTCCACCACCAGCCTGGCCTTCTCGGCCACCCGCGCGTAGTCCACGCTGCTGTGGTCCGTGACGACGACCACGGCGTCGCTGGCCTCCAGCACCGCGTCGGACAGCTCCTGGCTGTGCAGGGGCAGGTTCTGGATGGGCGTGTGCCCGTCGTCGGCGATGAGGGGGCAGAACGGGTCGTGGAAGGACACCTCGGCGCCCTTTTCCTGCAGCAGCCGGATGACGTCCATGGCCGGGCTCTCGCGCAGGTCGTCGATGTCCTTCTTGTACGCCACGCCCAGCACCAGCACGCGGCTGCCGCGCACGGGCTTGCCGTGGTCGTTCAGGCAGTCGGCCACCTTTTGCACGACGAACGACGGCATCTCGCTGTTGATCTCGCTGGCCAGCTCGATCATGCGCGTCTTGAACGCCAGCGTGCGCATCTTCCACGAGAGGTAGTGCGGGTCCAGCGGGATGCAGTGCCCGCCCAGCCCCGGACCGGGGGTGAACTTCATGAAGCCGAACGGCTTGGTGGCCGCCGCCTCGATCACCTCCCACACGTCCACGCCCAGCTTGTCGCACGCCTGGGCCAGCTCGTTGGCCAGGGCGATGTTGATCATGCGGAACGTGTTCTCGTACACCTTGGTGAGCTCGGCCGCCTCGGCGCTGGTGACGGGCACCATGGTCTCGAACACGCGCGAGTACAGGGCCAGCCCCAGCTCCGTGCACGCCGGGGTGACGCCGCCCAGCACCTTGGGCGTGTTGCGCGTCTGCCACGTGGGGTTGCCCGGGTCCACCCGCTCGGGGCTGAACGAGAGAAAGAAGTCCTCGCCCACCACCAGCCCCGACTTTTCCAGCACGGGGAGCACCACCTCGCGGGTGGTGCCGGGGTAGGTGGTGCTCTCCAGGATCACCAGCTGGCCCGGCCGCAGCCCCTCGAGCACGGCGTCGGACGCGGCGGCCACGTACGACAGGTCGGGATCCTTGGTCTTGTTGAGCGGCGTGGGGACGCAGATGGAGATGGCGTCGCACTCGTTGAGGCGCTTGAGGTCCGTCGTGGCGCTCAGCAGCCCCTCGCCCGTGAACGCCGACAGCACCTCGCTGCTCACGTCCTGGATGTGGCTTTCCCCGCGGTTGATCCCCTCCACCGTCCGCTCCGAGATGTCGAAGCCCAGCACGGTGTAGCCGCTGCGCGCCAGCTCCACGGCCAGCGGCAGCCCCACGTAGCCCAGCCCGATCACGCCCACCACCGCCTCACGCGCCTCGATGCGGGCCTGGAGCCGCTCGCGCACAGTCACTTGCTCACTCATGGATCTCCCGGTTGTCAAAGCGCGCCTCCCGGCACCACCATGGGCCGGGGGCGCGGCAGGAGGGGCGCTGAATCTACCCAAATCGTACGGCGGGTGCAACCTGTGCACCCGCCGCGTGTTGCACCTTTCGACTCGACGGCGTCAGCCGCCGCCGCGCACCAGCCGGGGCCGCGCCAGCCCGCGCAGGAACACGCCGATGCGCTCCGCCTGGCGCTCCCACCCCTTTTCCCGCAGCACCCACTCGCGGGCGGCGGCCCCGCGGGCCTGCCGCTCCCCGTCGGGGCGCCCGGCCGCGCGGCGGATGGCCTGCGCCAGCCCGTCGGGCGTCTCGTCCCGCGCCAGCTCCAGGTACGGGTGGTACTCCTCGGGAATGCCCGGGATGGCCGTGCTCACGGTGGCCGTGCCGCTGGCCAGGTACTCCATGAGCTTGCTGGGAAAGGTGTAGCGGTTCACCCGCTCGCCCGAGGGGCGCGGGTTCACCAGCACCGTGGCCTGCCGCTGCCGGCGCCGCACCTCGGCCGCGGGCACGCGGTCCCAGGCGTGGTACTCGATGCGGGGGTCCCGCCGGGCCGCCGCCTCCACCGCCCCCTGCAGGGGCCCGCCGCCGTAGATCCACAGGCGCCACCCCGGCTCGCGCAGGCGGTCGAACGCCTCCAGCAGCAGGGGAATGCCGTTCATCTCGTTGAGCATCCCCGAGTACATGGCCACCCGCTCGCCGGGGGCCGGGCCGTCGTCCGCGGGCGCGTCGGCGGGGGCCGCGCGCTCCCCCGCGGGGACGGCGCCCTCCATGAGCATCCAGGGAACGCCGGGCGCGTGGTCCTCGGCGATGTGGCGGGTGAGCACCACCAGCCCGTCAAAGCGGCGCAGCATGGCCAGCTGCGCCTGGAAGTCCACCCGCTCCAGCACCCCCTTGACCCCCCGGAACGAGTAGATGAAGGGGAGGTCGGCCACGACGGCCACGGCGGGCACGCGCCACGCCCGGGCCGTGGCCAGCACGGGCAGGGCCAGGGGCGAGAACAGGTTGTACACCAGCAGGGCGCGGGGGCCCCGCGCCCGGTGCGCCGTGGCCCAGCGGGCCAGGTGGCCCATGAGCGACGCGGCCACGGTGGCCTCCTTGAGGCCGCGCACGTTCACGAACGGCACCAGCCGCGCCCCCGCGCCCGTGTCGTCCAGCGTGGCGCGCCCGCCGCCGTAGCCCACCACCCGGTCGCCGGGAAACGCGGCCAGGGGGCGCACGGTGAACGTCTCCACGCTCGCCCCGGCGCTGCGCGCCAAGTGGTCCACCAGGTTGACCTGGAACTTGTTTCCCGCGGGGGAAAAGGCGTGCGTGGTGCCCATGGCCGTGGGCACCACGCTGCCCACGAACGCCACGTCCAGGGGCCCGGGCGCGGCGGGGGCCCCGGCGGCGCGGGCCGGCGGCCGTCCGGCGTGAAGGGTCTGGTTCATCTCGCGTGAGGTGGGCGTGCGGGCGCCGGCGCTCAGGCCGGCGCGCCCGCTTCGCGCGCGGCGTGCTCGCGCGCGCCGCCGTGCTCCAGGAACCAGGCGTAGGTGTCGGCCAGGCCGCGGTCCAGGGGGATGGACGGGCTCCACCCCAGGTCGCGCAGCCGCGAGATGTCCAGCAGCTTGCGGGGGGTGCCGTCGGGCTTGCTGCGGTCGTAGACGATGCGCCCCTCGTAGCCCACCGTCTCGCGCACGAGCGCCGCCGCCTCGGCGATGCTCACGTCCTCGCCGCAGCCGATGTTGATGATCTGCGACACGTCCTCGTACTCCCGCATGACGAAGACGCAGGCGTCGGCCATGTCGTCCACGTGCAGGAACTCGCGGCGGGGCTGGCCGCTCCCCCACACCACCACCTCGGGCGCGCCCTGCAGCCGGGCCTCGTGGAACTTGCGCACGAGCGCGGGAAGCACGTGGCTCGTCTTGAGGTCGAAGTTGTCGCCCGGGCCGTACAGGTTGGTGGGCATCACGCTCACGAACCGGGTTCCGTACTGGCGGTTGTAGCTCTGGCACAGCTTGATGCCGGCGATCTTGGCGACGGCGTACGCGTCGTTGGTGGGCTCCAGCGCGCCCGAAAGGAGGTACTCCTCGCGGATGGGCTGGGGCGCGTGCTTGGGGTAGATGCACGAGCTGCCCAGGAACACCAGCTTTTCCACGCCGGTGCGCCAGGCGGCGTCCACCACGTTGAGCTGGATGACCAGGTTGCTGCGGATGAAGTCCGCCGGGTAGGTGTCGTTGGCCCAGATGCCGCCCACCCGGGCGGCGGCCAGGAACACGTACTCCGGGCGCTCGTCCTCGAAGAACTCGCGCACGGCGCGCGGGTCCTCCAGGTCCAGCTGCTCCCGGGTGCGGTAGACCAGGTTGTTGTATCCCAGCGCCTCCAGCCGGCGCACGAGCGCGCTTCCGACCAGCCCGCGGTGGCCCGCGACGTAGATCTTGCTCTCTCGATTCATTCCCGCTCAGCTCCCGTCCCCTGGGCCGAACCCCGCCCTCGCAGCGCGCTCCCGGCCGGTGGCCGGGCCCCGTGCGGCCCACCTGTTGACAGCGGTGGCGCCCATGGGTGCCACCGCGAACAATCTCGTTCCCTGCAAACTTTCACGCAACCTTGCGGCCAGCGCCGCCCGGCCGACAGCCAACCCGCTGCGTCCCAATCACTTCCGCGCGCGCCGGCAGGACGAGCGAGCCCCCCGCCGCGTCACACGGGCCGGGGCACGGACGCCCCGTCCGCCCCGCGGGCGCCCACGCGGCGCAGGATCTCCAGGTAGCGGGCGGCCAGCGCCTCGCGGGCGTAGTGCCGGCCCACGTACGCGCGTCCCGCGGCGCCCATGGCCGCGCGCTGCGCCGGCGGCGTGTCGCGCAGCCGCAGCACGGCGTCGGCGATCCCCCGCGGGTCGCCGGGGGGCGCCACCACGCCGCCCCCGCTCTCGTGCACGATGCGGGCGGCCTCGCCGGCCAGGCTGGCCGCCACGGGGCGCTCGCACGCCATCACCTCGAAGATCTTGGAGGGGATGGTCTCCTGCAGGATGGGGAACGGCGCCAGGGGCACCAGGCACACGTCGCAGGCGTTGTAGAACGCGCGCGTCTGCGTCTTGGGGATGGGCGGATGGATGCTCGTCCGCGCCAGCCCCAGCTCGCGCGCCCGGGCCTGCACCATCTCCGCCGTGGTCCCCTCCCCCGCCATCACCACGCGAATGCGCGGGTCCTCGCGCTCCAGCAGCGCGGCGGCCTCCAGCACGCTCCCCAGGTCCTGGCTCGCGCCAAAGTTGCCCAGGTAGCCCACGATGAGCTCGTCGCCGTTCCTGCGCAGGGCGTCGATGGGCGGCGCCTCGTCCGACGCGTAGTACTGCCCCAGGTCCACGCCGTTGGGCACCACGTCCACGCGCTCC
>NZ_DASURI010000818.1:0-11927 GCF_036280135.1 Longimicrobium sp. | reverse complement strand
GAGCTGAAGACGACGGCCCCTGCCGCAACCCGGCAGGGGCCGCGCGTGGATTCGAGCCCGACCGGGCGGCTCAGTGCTGCATCTTCCCTTCGTGCTCCTGGATGTCCCTCTGCTGATCGGCCTTCATCCGCTCCGCCATCGTCCGCACCTGCGGGTTCGTAAGCTGCGGCAGCATCCGGTCGATCATCGCGATTCCCTCACGGTGATGGGCGATCACCTGCATGTGGAACGCCATGTCGAAGTCGGCCCCTGCCGGCTTCTGCGTCAGGCTGTCGACCATCGCCTGGTTACTGGGGAGAATCGTGGGCTGATGGGAAATGCCCTCGCTCTGCAGCATCGACAGCATCTCCTGCTGCTCCGCCGTCTGCTTCTGCGACATCTCGGCCGCTGCGGTCTTGATCTCCGCGCTCCCCTTTTGCGTGGCCTCGGCGGCCATGCGCTTCATGCCTTCGTGGTGGTTCGTCATCTCCCGCAGGAACTGCTGGTCAGGACTGCCCTGGGCGGTCCCGGCGTCCGCGGGTGGCGTTTCGGGCTGGGCGACGGCCGTGGCGGCGGTATCGCCGCCCGCCGCGGCCTGGTCCGAGGCGTCATCAGAGCCGCCGCAGGCTGCCGAGGCGAGGACGAGCGTGAGCGCGAGAGGACTGCCCCAGCGGGCAGCGCGAGACATTGCCATCCCATCCATCCCTGTCAGTAGGTGCTTGGATTGCCGAACGACACGTGTCGGCCAGCCGGGCCTTTAGCAAGCATAAAACATACCTGCGGACGTGCGGCCCACGTCGCGTCCCGCGTACGGCCGGACCGGAACGGGAGCGCAGGCAAGGATCATCATCAACTCTCCTTTATGCTGCGTAAAGCCATGGCAGGCGTCTTGCGGCACGGCCGAACCTCCTTTTCACGCCCCGCGGCCAAGGCCGCGAGGCTCCACGGGCGGGCGCTCGACGCCCCGTCCTGCCCGATCGGAGGCCGACGATGAACCACGTCCAGCAGATGCTCGCCACCCACCCGCGCCAGAGCGGAACGGACCCGAGCGCACTCGCCGAATGCATCCAGGAGTGCTTCGCGTGCGCGCAGGCTTGCACCTCGTGCGCCGATGCGTGCCTGGGCGAGCAGGCCCATGTGGAGCACCTCGTCCGGTGCATCCGCCTGAACCTGGACTGCGCAGACGTCTGCGACGCAACCGGCCGGGTGCTCTCGCGCCAGACCGAGGCGGACCCCGGCGTCATTCGGGCGCAGCTCCAGTCATGCGCCGTGGCGTGCAAGGCGTGTGGCGACGAGTGCGCGCGCCACGCCGAAGGGATGGGGATGGAGCACTGCCGCGTCTGCGCCGAAGCGTGCCGGCGGTGTGAGGAGGCGTGCACGCGGCTGTTGCGGGCGGCCTGACTCATACAGGATCGAGAGCCCGCCGAAGGGCGTCCGAGATCAACATCGTGCGAGATCGACATCGTGCGAGAGGTGGTGCCGCGAGGCTGCCGACGAAGCATCCCACCACGCTTGATCGCGGGCGCGAGAGCCGTTCCGCCTGAGCATTGACCGGAGGCTGCCGTGCAGGTTCCCCCGTTTCACACCGCGGAGGAGATGCGGGCCATTTCCGACCTCGTCCATCAGGTCGAGGGGCTGATCGTCGGGGTGACGGCGCTCCTGGTCCTCGGTGAAGCGGGACGGCGCATCCGAAACCGTCTGCTCTGGCCGGGCGCCGTGTGCCTGGCCGGCCTGTTCCTGCTGGCGGCCCTGCTCGCGCCGCACCACGGTTGGGAGCACGCGCGTGCGCAGTGGGTCTTCGTCTTCGGGGACGCCCAGCAGCGCCAGCACCTGGCCATCGCTGCCCTGGTGACCCTCGGCGGCGTCGCGGAGATCCTGCACCGGAGCGGGGGCCTGCCGGGCAAGCGCTGGGCCTTTGTGTGGCCCCTTGCCGTGGCAGGGGTCGGCGCCGCGTTCCTGCTGCATACCCAGCACGGCACCGGCGAGGCGGTAGCGCGCGCCGTCCTGGTCCACCGGCTGCTCGCGGCGGCGTTCATCGCTACGGCGCTGCTGCGCGCCGCCGAGGTTCTCAAAGGCCCTCGCGCGGGATTCCTCCGGTACGCGTGGGGAGTGACGCTGCTGGTCGCGGCCGGGATTCTCTTCGCGTACCGCGAGCCCCCGGGTGCCTACGCCGGCCACGAGCCGGCCGCGGCGAGCCCGCAACTAGGAAACGGATCTGAAGCCGCAGATTCGCGCCTTGGGAAGGCTTCCCCTCTCCAGCACGGCACCGCCGCCTGCAGGCCCGGTCTCGACCGTTGCGCCGTGGTGGGGCTGCTTGCCATCGCGCGCCGCTTTACGTAACGTAAATTCGCCGGGCACATCCCGCTGCCCGACACGGCGCCGCCGACGCGCCGACCCCTGCCCCACGAGAGCCTCCATGCCCCGTATCGTTCCGCCCGCCCGCCGGCGCTCCCTGGCCACGCTCGCGGCCGGCGCCGTGTTCCTCGTG
Organism: Longimicrobium sp.; assembly: GCF_036280135.1. Classification (GTDB taxonomy): domain Bacteria; phylum Gemmatimonadota; class Gemmatimonadetes; order Longimicrobiales; family Longimicrobiaceae; genus Longimicrobium. The sequence goes on along the minus strand of NZ_DASURI010000818.1, from coordinate 9,460 downwards.
ACCGCGAGCGCTCTGGACGCGCACGACTTCTGGCTGGTGCCCAACGCCTTCATCGTTGCGCCCGGTGCCGACGTGGTCGTGCGCGGGCAGACGAGCAGCCGCTTCCCCACCAGCGAGTCCGCCGTGCCGCCCGAGCGCGTGGCCGACGCGCGAGTGATCGAAGCCGGGGGGACGACGCCCATCCGGGACCTGTCCGTACACGAGCGCTCGCTGAGGCTCAGCTACCGGCCGGCCGCTGCCGGCCAGGCGGTGGTCGCGGTGACCACGCGCCCGCGAAGCGTGCGGGAGTCCGCAGAGAGCTTCCGGCGCTACCTCGAACTCGAGGGCGTGCCGGAGCTGGTGGAGCGGTACCGGAGCGAGGGCCGGCTCCCGACCGACAGCGTCACCCGCCGCTACACCAAGTACGCCAAGGCACTGGTTGAGGTGGGCCAGGGCGGGCCCCGCGTATACGACCGGTCGGCCGGGCACCCGCTCGAGTTCGTGCCGCTCTCCGATCCGGCCGCCCTTCGGCCAGGCGGCTCGTTCGCGGTCCGCCTCCTGCTGGCGGGACGGCCGCTGGCCGGCGTCCGCGTCCATGCGAGCGGGGTCCCGGCGGGGCCGGGTGTGAGCGACGAGCAGGCGGCGGCGCAGGCCCGGGAGGCGACCGCGACGACGGATGCGCAGGGGGTAGCGCGCTTCGAGGTGGCCGCCGCGGGGCTCTGGAACGTGCGCACGCTCCACATCGTCCCCGCAGAGCAGGGCTCGGGAGCCGATTGGGACGCGCACTGGGCCTCGATGGTCTTCGGCGTGGGCCCGGCGGCCGCCACCCCGGCCGGCGGCACGCCCGGCCCGCGCGTACTCGGCACTCCGGCGGCGTCGGCGCCGGCGGGGCGGCAGCCGGGCGACTCGGCTGCGGTCGCCGAGGTCGTACACCGCTTCCACCGCGCGCTCGAATCCGGTGACAGCGCCACGGCCCTGTCGCTCCTCGCAGAGGATGCGGTGATCCAGGAGAGCGGCGGCGTGGAAACCCGGGCCGAGTACCGCGGGCATCACCTCCCCGGCGACATTGAGTTCGCGCGCGCCGTGCGGAGTGACCGCGGACCCGTCCGTGTGCGCGTCCACGGGGACGCCGCGTGGGCGACCTCCACCAGCACCACGCAGGGTGAGTTCCGCGGCCGCGCGATCAACTCCGCCGGGGCCGAGCTGATGGTGCTCGTCCGGACTGCCCAGGGATGGCGGATCTCCGCCATCCACTGGTCTTCCCGCGCGCGGCGCTGAGCACGCGGGGCCGGGCCGTTCCAGACCCTACTCCGGCGCCTTTCACGCAGGCCGGGGCGCGTCCCGTGCTCCGGGTACTGGCCGCGTCAGGGGACAGCGTGGGCCACCTGAGCCATGCCGCGGTGCTGCTGGACGTGCTCGCGCAGCGCTATACGCTCGAGGCCGCCGTAACCCTGCCCCGCAACGCGCGATTCCGCGACTGGATTGAGCGCCGCGGCTACCCGGTGGAGCCCGTGGGGACGGTGATCGGAGGCAACCGCGAGTTCTCCGGAATCGACCTGCTCCGCCACGCTGCATCCCTGGCGGCGTCCACGGTGTCGGCGATGCACGAGAGCCGCCGGGTGCTCGAGCGCCTGCGGCCGCACCTGGTGATCGGCACCGGGGGACGAGCTTCCTTCGCCCCCGTGCTTGCCGCCGCGCTCGGCGGCTATCCCACCATCACCGTTCCGCACTACGCCCTCCGGCGCTCGAACCACCTGCTCGCGCGCGTGGTAGACCGGACGTGCATCGCCCGCGAACAGGATCTAACGCGTTTTCCCGCGTACCTCCGGCACCGGCTCCGGCTCACCGGCACCCCGCTCCGGCCGGAGGCGTTCGCCCACGCATCGAAAACGGTGGCGCGCGAGCGGCTCGGCCTCGACCCGGTCCGCCCGGTGGTGGGGTTGATCGGCTACAGCGCCGGCTCGACGGCAACCGCGCGTCTCATGGCGGACGTGATGCGGCTGGTGCGCGCACGCCATCCCGAGGTGCAGTTCGTCGTGCAGCATGGGGCTCATCCCCCGCCGGGCGCGGGCGGGGCGGAAGGCGTCGTCGCGCGGCCCTTCTTCGATGATCTCCTCTCTGTGTTCCCGGCCTGCGAAGTCGCGGTGACCGCGGCGGGCGAAACGACGCTGCTGGAGCTGTGTGCCCGGGGCGTGGCATCCGTCTGTATCTCTCTCCCGGACACGCCCATCGGGCCGCACATCGCCGTGCTCGGTCGGGATCTCGAAGCGGCCGGTGCCGCCGTTTTCCTGCCGGTTGAGCGCACGACCGTGGCCGCGGTGGCAGCGCTCGTGGATCGCCTGCTGGAGCATCCGGAGGAACGGCGGCGGATGGCGCGGGCCGGATGGATCGCCTCGCGTCCGGACGCCGTGCAGTCGGTGCTCCACGTCATCTCGGAGCTGCTGCAGGAGCGTTACGGCTCCACGTTCGCGACCGGCTGAAGCTCCTCTCCACTCCTCTGCCCGGGCGCGCCGGCGCGAGGAGCCGGCGCGCCCCAGACCCTGATCTTCCTCTCGATCGAAATGGCGAACGGAAAGCGCAGTTCGACGTACCAGGTCCGGCGGATTCACCGGTGGCTGGGATTGTTCATCGGGATCCAGTTCATCCTCTGGACCGTCGGCGGGCTCTACTTCAGCTGGACCGACCTGGATGAGGTCCATGGAGACCCGCTGCACGCGAAACAGCCGCTGCTTCGCGGCGATGTCCCGCTCGCGGCTCCGACGGCGGTCCTGGCCAGCATCCGGGCGGCCGAGCCCGTCGACTCCCTCGTTTCAGTGGAGCTGGTGCGCGTGCTGGGCAGGCCGGCGTACCGCGTCGTGTACTACACGCACGATGCCGCGCGAACCGCGCGGAAGGTCCGCCTTGCGGACGCCGCCACGGGCTCCCTTCGCCCGGCTCTCGGCAGGGACGACGCCATCCGTGCCGCGCAGGCCGAGTTCGCGCACCGCGCGCCTGTGAAACAGGTGGAATACCTGACCGCCGACGACGTCGGCCGCCACCACGAGTACCGCGAGCAGCCGCTGCCGGCGTGGGCGGTTTCGTTCGACCATCCCTCGGGCGCGACCGCGTACGTCGCGGCCGAGCTGGGCACCGTCGTCCGCATCCGCAACGGGAAGTGGCGCACCTTCGACTTCCTGTGGATGCTCCACACGATGGACTACCAGGGGCGGGACAACTTCAACAACCTGCTCCTGCGGGCCTTTTCCGTCCTCGGCCTGGTGACCGTCCTCTCCGGCTTTGTGCTGTTCGCGCTGACGTCCCGACCCGTGCGAAACCGGCTCCGGCGAGAGACGGCGGGACGCATGCCGCGCGGCACCTGAGACGAGCGTCGCCGCACTGCCTGCGTGCCAGACGAGCCTTTTAGGCAATCAGGCGACCGCCGAGGCTGGCGATTGGAAGTTAAGGCGTGAGGTCCGTCCCCCTGTCGGACCTTGCGAGCCGCCGTTGTGCGGGAGCCTCGCGTCCAGCTTCTGTTTGTCCGCCCCGCCGTCTCGGATCGTCCCGAATGAGAAGTGCATGAGGACTGCCTGCATCCGGGTTGCCTGCCGTACAGCCGGACGATAGTTTTACGAGTGATGAAACACCGCTCCCGCTCACTGCTTGCGCTCGTTGCGCTGCTTACGCTTCTGGTCTCCATGACCGAGTCGCTGTGGGCCAGCGTGTGCTCGCCGGAGATGGGCAGCGGTTCCTCCCAGGCCGAGGCGCCTGCCTCCACGGCCGATCCCGACTCTCCGGCGGACCCCCATGCCGGGTGCGCATCCCCCGAACGCAGCGAGGCGCCTGATTCCCGGCAGTCGAAGCCGGACTCCGACGAGCCGCACTGCCCGCTGGTGGCGCTCGGGAGCGCGGGCACGTGCGTCCCGGCCTCACTGCCGGCGCGTGCGGCCGACCAGCCGAGCTTGGCTGGCGAGCGGGAGGTCCTGACCCCCCGCATGGACTCCGCGCCGCCGCTTCTCTTCTCCGCGCCTCCGTTCCACCCCCCGAAGGCGTAGCTCTCGCCGGGCGCTCGTCCCGGCCAGGTTCCCTTGCGACAACGTCTCGACGAACCCTGACCTGGAGCGCCATGCTCCGGGCGCACCCGCGTGCGCGTCCGGCATGGCTCCGGGAGAGAGCTACTGCATTGCGATCTCTTTTTGTTGGCGTCCTGCTGCTATGCGCGGGTGCGCGTTCCGCGCCTGCGCAAGAGCCGCCGGGCACGCCCATGCCCGCGCGGCCCCCCGCCAAGGGTACGCAGGACACCACCACCCTCGAGGCGCTGGTCGCCCGCGCCCTCGCGGCGCACCCGTCCGTGCGCGCCGCCGACGAGCGCGTGCGGGCGGCGCGGGCGCGCGTGATCCCCGCCGGTACCTGGCCCGACCCGATGCTGATGGCGGGAATCCAGAACCTGCCCGTCACTGACCCCGGTTTTGCGGATGAGATGACCATGAAGATGGTGGGCGTCTCGCAGACCATCCCGTACCCGGGGAGGACACGCCTTCGCCGCGGCGTGGCGGACGCCGAGGCCGCCGGCGCCGAGGCCCGGGCCCGGACCGTCCGCCTGGCGCTGGCCCAGCGCGTCAGGGACGTCTTCTATGAGCTCGCCTACCTGGACCAGGCCCTGGAGATCCTGGCTCGTAACCAGGAACTGCTGGCCGACTTCATCCGGATTACCGAGTCGCGCTACGGCGTCGGCACCGGCACTCAGCAGGACGTGCTGAAGGCACGCGTCGAAGCCGCGATGCTGGCCGAGCAGGCTGCGGCGCTTGTCGAGCAACGCCGTGCCGCGCAGGCACGCCTGAACGAGCTGCTGGACCGCTATAGCGAGGTGCCCGTGCCGCCCGTGCGTATGCCGGAGCGGGTCGCGCGCCTTGCCGTGCCCGCGTCCCCAGGCGCGGTGCGCTTCGTCTCGCCCGCCCTTGGAGCTCGTGCGGCGGGTTCGCCGCTGCCGCCGCTGCTCACGCTCGAGGAACTGGCGGTGGCGAACAGCCCTGAGCTGGCCGAGCAGGAGGCGATGCTACAGGCTGCCGCGGCACGGGTGGACCTCGCCCGGCTGGAGGTGCGGCCCGACGTGGACGTCTCGCTGCAATACGGCCAGCGAGACGGGATGCCGGACATGGTGTCCGCCACCGTGGCCGTTCCGCTCCCGCTCAACCGCCGCCGGCGGCAGGACCTCGGGGTGGCAGAGGCACAGGCGGAGTTCGCGGCCGCGGAGGCGGCGCGGCACGAGGCGCGGAACCGCGTGCGGCTGGAGGTCGCGCGGCTGTACTCGGAGATCGAGCGCGATCGCACGCAGCTCGCGCTGTACGTCGGCTCCGTGATCCCGCAGGCCCGGGCATCGCTCGAGTCCGCCACAGCGGGCTATCAGGTGGGGCGCGTTGATCTGCTCGCGCTGCTCGACGCGCAGGCAACGCTCTTCAACTACGAGACCGAATATCACCGGCTCCTCTCCGACTTCGCGCAGCGGCTCGCGGAGATGGAGCGCGTCATTGGTCGGGAGGTCATCCCATGAGCGGGTGGAATCGAGCGGGCGAGCGCTGGCGGAACACCCCGGCGCGCCTTCGGGTGGCGGTCGCCGCGGGGGTGCTCGCGCTGGCCGTCGTCGCCGTCTTCGTCCTGGCCTTGGACGGCGGAGGGGAGGAGCCGCCGCGCGGCCAGGCGCGGGCTGGGCAGATGAAGGGGATGGAAGGGATGCAAGGCATGGAAGGAATGGACATGCCTTCGGATGGCTCCGTGCACCTCACGGCGGCACAGATCCAGGAGTTCGGGATCACCTTCGGTTTCGCCGAGCAAAGAACGCTGGAGGACGAGGTACGGACCGTCGGAACCGTGGCGTTCGACGAAACCCGGATCGCACAGGTCGCGCCCAAGGTCGACGGGGTCGCGGAGCGGCTGTACGTGGACTTCACAGGCCGGCCCGTGCGCCGCGGCGAGCCTCTGCTGGAGATCTACTCCCCCGACCTGGTCGCCGCGCAGGAGGAGCTGCTGCTCGCGGCGCGGCTGCAGCGGACCCTCGGGGAGAGCTCCGTCCCCGGCGTCCCGGGCGGTTCGCCCGACCTGGTGGCCGCCGCCGAGCGCCGGCTGCGGCTGTGGGACATCTCCGAAGCGCAGATCGAGCAGGTGCGTCGCACGGGCCGCGTCCGCCGCACGCTCACGCTCTTCTCTCCGGTCTCGGGCGTCGTGGTCGAGAAACCCGTCGTTCGAGGCCAGGCGGTCGAGGCCGGGCAGACGCTGTACACGATCGCCGACCTGAGCGAAGTCTGGGTGGAGGCGGAGCTCCGCGAGGCGGACGCCGGCGCGGTCCGCGAAGGCTCTCCGGCGACCGTCGAGCTCGCGGCCTTTCCGGGGCGTCCGCTCGCGGGCACGGTCGAGTACGTGTACCCCACCCTCCAGCCCGAGGCTCGCGCCCTCAAGGCGAGGATCTCCATTCCCAATCCCGAGGGACGGTTGAAGCCCGGGATGTACGCCACGGTGCGGCTCTTGGCACCCGTGCGCAGTGCGCTCACCGTGCCGTCGTCTGCCGTGGTTCGCACCGGCGAGCGCACCCTCGTCTTCGTGGACCTGGGTGGGGGGCAGCTTGCCCCGCAGGAGGTGCAGACGGGACGCACCGCCGGCGAGCATACCGAGATCCTCGCTGGCGTGGAGCCGGGCCAGCGGGTGGTCACGTCCGCGCAGTTCCTCCTGGATTCCGAGTCCAACTTAGCGGAGACCATGCGGAGCATGATCGGCATGGGCGGCTCAGGCGGAATGGAGGGGATGGAGGGCATGGAAGGGATGGAGGGGGTGGAGTCCAAGGGCGCCGACATGAAGGGGATGCAGATGCCCCCGGAGCGGAGGTGAGCCCGCCATGCTGAAGCGAATCATTGAATGGTCCGTCGGGCACCGCCTCGCCGTGCTCCTGGGAACGGCGATGGTGGCGCTGGCCGGCCTGTGGGCCATGCTCCGTACACCGGTGGACGCCATCCCGGACCTGTCGGACGTGCAGGTGATCGTGATGACGGAGTGGGCCGGCCAGGCCCCTGAGCTGGTGGAGGACCAGGTCACCTACCCGCTCTCGACCGAGCTGCTGAAGGTACCCGGGACCAAGTTCGTACGCGGGATGAGCCAGTTCGGCCTCTCGGCCGTGTACGTGGTGTTCGAGGACGGTGTGGACCTGTACTGGGCCCGGAGCCGCGTGCTGGAGTACCTGAACGGGGTGCGGGACCGGCTGCCGGAGGGTGCGATGCCGATGCTCGGCCCAGACGCCACCGGCGTCGGCTGGGTGATGCAGTACATCCTGGCCGACACCAGCGGGACGCTCAACCTGGCGCAGCTCCGCTCGCTCCAGGACTGGACCGTGCGCCCGGCGCTCACCGCCGTGCCGGGCGTGGCGGAGATCGCGTCGTTCGGAGGGTTCGAGCGGCAGTACCAGGTCGAGGCGGACCCGGCGAAGCTGCTGGCCTACGGCATCCCCCTGTCCGCCGTGGTGGATGCCGTCCAAGCCTCCAACCAGGACGTGGGCGGCCGCGTGCTGGAGATGGGCGGCACGGAGTACGTCGTCCGTGGCCGCGGCCGCTTCGCCGGCCTGCAGGACATCCGTTCCGTGGCGCTCGGCGCAGGCCCCGGCGGCGTTCCGATCACGGTCGGCGACGTGGCGAACGTGCAGGTCGGCCCGGAGATCCGCCGCGGGATCTCGGACCTTAACGGCAAGGGTGAGGTCGTAACGGGGTTCGTGGTGATGCGCTACGGCGAGAACCCGCTCGCCGTGATCGAGGGCGTCCGGGCCAAGATGGCCGAGGTGGAGGCGGCGCTCCCGGCCGGGGTCACGTTCGTGACCGGCTACGACCGCTCCGGGCTCATCCGGCGGGCCATCGCCACGCTCCGGGAAAAGCTGGTGGAGGAGTCCATCATCGTGGCTCTGGTCACGATCCTCTTCCTGCTGCACGCCCAGAGCGCGCTCGTCGCAATCCTCACGCTGCCGATCGGCATCCTGATGGCGTTTCTGGCCATGCGCGTGATCGGCCTGAACGCCAACATCATGTCGCTGGGCGGGATCGCGATCGCGATCGGCGCCATGATCGACGCCGCGATCGTGATGGTGGAGAACCTCCACAAGCACATGGAGAGGAACGACCGCGAGGGGCGGCCGCTCTCGCACCGCGAGCTCGTGGTGGAGTCCGCGCAGGAGGTGGGCCCGGCGCTCTTCACCTCGCTGCTCATCATCACGCTCTCGTTCATCCCCGTGTTCGCGCTGGAGGCGCAGGAGGGAAGGCTCTTCAAACCCCTCGCCTGGACCAAGACGCTGTCCATGGCCGCGGCGGCACTCCTCTCCATCACGCTCGTCCCCGTGATGATGGGGCTGTTCATCCGCGGCGGCGTGAAGCCCGAGGCGGCGAACCCGGTCAACCGCTTCCTGATCCGCACCTACCGCCCCGTCATCGAGTGGGTCCTCCGGCACCGGTGGGCGACCATCGCGGGCGCCTTCGCCGTGCTGGCCGTGAGCGTGTTTCCGTGGTCGCGGCTGGGCAGCGAGTTCATGCCGCCCCTGAACGAGGGAAGCGTCATGGACATGCCCTCGCTCTTCCCCGGCGTCGGCACGGCCCAGGCCCGCCAGATCCTCGCCTCGCGGGACCGGGCCATGGCCGCTGTTCCCGAAGTGGAGACGGTGCTGGGGAAGATCGGGCGGGCGGAGACCGCGACGGACATGGCGCCGATGTCCATGATCGAGACCACGGTGATCCTGAAGCCGGAGTCCGAGTGGCGGCCGGGGGTGGACTACGATTCCATCGTGTCCGAGCTAAACCGCACGGTCAGAACCCCGGGCGTGGCGAACATGTGGTCGATGCCGATCAAGAACCGGCTCGACATGCTGGCCACGGGGATCAAGACCCCGGTGGGGATCAAGATCTTCGGACCAGACCTGTCCGAGCTGGACCGGATCGGCAAGGAGATCGAGGGCCACCTGCCGATGGTGGAGGGGACGAACTCGGTCTTCTCGGAGCGCGCCGTCGGCGGGCGCTACCTGGACATCCGAGTGGACCGCGCCGCGGCCGCCCGCTACGGGATGACCGTGGACCAGGTGCAGATGGCGATGATGGCGGCCGTGGGCGGCATGCCTGCCGGGCAGGTCATCGAAGGGCGGGAGCGGTATTCGGTGCTGGTCCGCTATCCCCGGGAGCTCAGGGACACGCCGGAGAAGATCGCCGCTACGCTGGTCGCCACCCCGTCCGGCGCGCAAGTTTCGCTCGGCGAGCTGGCCTCCCTCGGCGTGGTTCCGGGCTCCACGCTGATCAAGTCGGAGAACGCGTACCTGAACAACATCGTCTACGTGGACGTGCGCGGCCGCGACGTGGGAAGCTACGTGCGGGACGCGCGGGCGATGCTGGAGCGCGAGCTCAAGCTGCCGCCCGGGTACCGCCTGGAGTGGTCCGGCCAGTTCGAGGCCATGGAGCGCGCAGGCCGGCGGATGCGCTTCGTGGTGCCGATC
>NZ_DASURI010000817.1:0-6287 GCF_036280135.1 Longimicrobium sp. | reverse complement strand
TCGAAGCTCAGACGCCGGCGGCGATGGCCTCGATGCTCACGGCCTCGGGCTCAACCGTGCGATCCTCGGCCAGGAACTGCTCGGCCATCTGCACGAACTCCGTGGTGCCGATGTACAGCGGCGTGCGCTGGTGAAGCGACCGGGGCATGATCTGGTTGATGGGCCCCGTGCCGTCGGACGCGCGGCCGCCCGCGTGCTCGGCGATCATGGCCAGGGGCGCCGCCTCGTACAGCAGCCGCAGCTTGCCGTTGGGGCTCTTGGCGTCGGCCGGGTACATGAACATGCCGCCGTACAGCAGGTTGCGGTGAAAGTCGGCCACCAGCGACCCGATGTACCGCGCGCTGAACGGCTTCTGCGGCCCGCCGTCCTGCCCCTTGAGGTGGTCCACCAGCCGCTGCTGCCCGGGGAACCACTTGCCGTAGTTGCCCTCGTTCACGCTGTAGATGCGCTGGCCCGGCGACGGGATGCGGATGTTGGGGTGCGACAGCAGGAACTCGCCGATGCTGGGCTCCAGCGTGAACCCGTGCACCCCGTTGCCCGTGGTGTACACGAGCATGGTGCTCGAGCCGTACACCACGTAGCCGGCAGCCACCTGCTTGTACCCCGGCTGCAGGCAGTCTTCCACGCAGCCGCGCGGGTGGTCGCTCACCTTGCGGTGAATGCTGAAGATGGTGCCCACCGAGACGTTGGCCTCGATGTTGGACGAGCCGTCGAGGGGATCGAACAGCACGCAGTACTTGCCCGTGGGGAACCGGTCGGGGATGGAGATGAAGTCCTCCACCTCTTCCGACGCCATCCCGCACAGGTGGCCCGTGTGGTCCAGGGCCTTGAAGATCACCTCGTGGGCGAACTCGTCGAGCTTCTTGACCTCCTCGCCCTGCACGTTCACCTCGCCCGTGTAGCCCAGCACGTCGGCCAGGCCCGCGCGGCGCACCTCGCGCGCGATCATCTTCGCGGCAAAGGCGACGTCGTACAGGATGCTGCTGAAGGCACCCGTGGCCTCGGGAAACTGGCGCTCGGCCTCGATGATGTGCCGCTCGATCGTAACGACGGACTTGCTGCTCACAAGGTCCTCGGGGGTACGGTTTTCCTGGACGCGGCGTACTGCGCCTGCCGCCGATACGCTTCTTCTTCGTACGGGTTGTTCCTGTACCCGTGCCGGATCCACCCCGCGACGTACCGGACCGCGAACAGGGGATCCCGCCACTGCTCCACGTGCACCAGCTCGTGCACGATCAGGTCGTCCGTGATGGGCAGGTCGGCGTTGCAGACGATGGTGCGGCCCAGGGTGACCGCCCCCGCCGCGCGCCGGCTCCCGCCCATGAACCACCCGCCCAGCCGCGTCATCAGCCGCCCGCGGCGCACCGTTACCCCGGGGGGTACCGGGTACGGCAGCTCCGCCGCCGGCACCCGCGCGCCCAGCACCCCGTCCGCCACCCTGCCCAGCAGGCTCACGGCTCCGTCCTCCATTCCGCCCCGCCGGGCTCCACCGTCACCCGCACGGTGCCGTCCTGGTCCGTCCGCGCCACGCCGATGCCGCGCGCCCGCAGCCGCGCCAGCACCTCGGGGTGCGGGTGACCGTAGTCGTTGCGCACTCCCGCGCTGATCACCACCAGCTCCGGGTGCACGGCGTCCAGGAACGCGCCGGACGATGCCGTGCGGCTTCCGTGGTGCCCCGCCTTGAGCACGTCGGCCCGCAGCGCGGGGCCGTAGCGCGCCACCAGGCGCTCCTCGACCCATGCCGGCGCGTCGCCCGTCAACAGCGCGGAAAAACCGGCGTAACGAACGTGTAGCACTGCGCTAATGTCGTTGGGATCAGCGGGGGCGTCAAGAACGTCCACGGCGGGCCACAGGAACAGGAGTTCCATCCCGTCAACCTGCAAGGAGCGGTCCTGCCGTGCCGCAGCCCAGTCCACGCCTTGCTCTTCTGCCGCGCGCAGCGTCTCCAGGTAGACCGGAGAGCCGAGCGGCAGGCCCGGCTCGATCACCTGCTCCACCTCCATCCCCCGCAGGACGGCCGCAGCGCCGCCCACGTGGTCCGCGTGGGGATGGGTAAGGACGAGCGCCTCGATGCGCTTCACGCCCCGCGCGCGCAGGTAGGGCAGCACGCGCCGCTCGCCCGCGTCCCAGCCGTCGTCGCGCTCGCCGGCGTCCACGAGCACCCAGCGGCCGGCGGGCGTGCGGATGGCGATGGCGTCGCCCTGGCCCACGTCCAGGAACACGATCTCCACCCCGCCGTCCGACGCCGTGCCCGCCAGCGGCAGCAGCAGGAACGCCGCCGCGGCCGACATCCCCGCCACGGCCCAGCGTACGCGCGCCCGCATCCGTCCCGTGGCGTCCAGGGCCAGGAGAAAGACGAGCCCTGCCGCGGCCCACAGCCACCACTGGGGCCGCGCCACGGCCGCGTGCCCGCCCGGTACGCGGAGGGCCACGTCCACCACCAGGTTCAGCCCGTCCAGCGCCAGGCCGGCCCCGTCCGCCACCAGCCGCGCGACGGGCGGCGCCACGGGCTCCAGGGCCGCCGCCGCCCCGATGCCGATCAGCGCCAGGCTCGTGAGGGGGATGGCCGGCAGGTTGGCGACGATGGAGACGGGCGCCACCTGGCCAAAGTGGTGCGCGACCACGGGCGCGGTGACCACGAACGCCGCCACGCTCACCACGAGCGATTCCACCAGCCACCGCGTGGCCGGGTTCTTCTTGAGCTTCGCGGGGACGCGGCGCATCATGGCCCCGCGAAAGAGGAGGATGCCCAGCACCCCCGCGAAGCTCAGCTGGAATCCCACGTCCAGCGCGGCCATGGGCTCCACCGCCACGATGACGAACGCCGCCGCGGCCACGATCGGCATCGTCGCGGATGGGCGCTGCAGCACGGTGGAGAGCAGCGCAAGCGCCAGCATGATCCCCGAGCGCGTGGCCGAGGGCGGCGCGCCGATGACGGCCAGGTACGCGAAGACGAGGACGATGGTCAGCCAGGCGACGTACCGCCGTCGCAGGCGCAGCATCCGCCCCAGCATCACGAACACGGCGCCGATGAGCGCCACGTGCCCGCCACTGATGGCCAGCAGGTGCACGAGCCCCGTCTGCGCGAAGCGGTCGCTGAGCTCCCGGTCCAGCGTCTCGCGCCGGCCCAGGAGCAGCGCGTCGGCCAGGGGACCGTGGCGGCCCATCAGCCGGTGCAGCTGCGCCTCGATCCCGCCGCGCGCCGTCAGCAGGGGGTGCGCGCGAAAGGAGGGCGGCGCGGCGAGGGTCAGTGTGTCCACGGCGAGGTAGCCGGCAAAGCCCGGCGCGCGGGGCCACGCGCTGCCGAGCACCGGCCGGGGCAGCGTGCGCCACTGGCCGCGGAGCACGAGCTCGCTGCCGGCCCGCGCGGGCGCCGCGCCGCGGGGAAAGCGCACGCGCATCCCGCCCGCGCACCACGGGATGGCGCCGCTCTCCTCGCGACGGACGCCGGACGCGTCAACGGGGATGAGCGGGCGGCGGGCCTTGGGATCGGCCGACGGCATCCAGTTGGCGGCGAGGGAGCCGCGCAGGGTCAGCTCCGTACCCTCGGTCAGGCGGCCGCGGCAGTCCCCTTCGGAGCGATGGCGGGAGGCGGCACCGTGTCCGGCGCCCGCCACCGCGAGGGCAATCAGCAGGAGCGTGCGCTGCGTGCTTCCGCGTAAAGCCATGCCGATCAGGCGCTTGTGGAGCCAGGGGGCAAGCAGAAGCGGCACCGCCGCGAGGGCAGTGCCGCCTGTGACCCATTCGAACCGCAACCCCACCAGCAACCCGCCCAGGAACGCCAGAAAGGCCTGTACGAGGGGATATCTCAGGTGCGTCACGCGTCCGGTTTTCGGGGGGACGAGGATGCGAACGCGCGCAGTCTACTGCATCCGCCGTCCAGGTGTGTAACCGCGACCCGCCACCGCGTGAACAGGTCGCCCGCAATCGCAATCCACGACAGGAATTAGACGAATTGTAACGACGTGATTGTCCCGATCCCGCAGGGTTTCGGCAGGGGCTTGGCGGATTTCACCTTTGTGCGTAGACTGGTACGCAAGCGTTTTCCTTTTCCGCCAATCTCACCGGAGACAGCACCCATGAAGAAGCTTCGCCTGGAAGTCGACGCGCTGCGCGTGGAATCGTTCGGCACGGGGACGGTGTCGCAGGGCGGCACCGTGAACGCGCACTTCGACCGTATCGCCACGGGCCCCGTGGTCGTCACGGACCCGGACGCCGACCGGTCGCGCATCGACAGCTGCTACTTCAACACCTGCTACGACACCTGCGACTGGGGCTGAGCCGCGCGTCGTGATCGGCGCATGGAACGAACGGCCCCGCGCTCCGGCGCGGGGCCGTTTCGCATCGTCCGCGTTCGGTGGTCAGCAGGCGGCCATGTAGCAGCTGTCGTACGCAGGGCACGTCTGGTAGCAGGTACCTGGCGGGCACGAACCGCGACACGTGGCGGCGCAGCTGTAGCAGCAGGTCTGGAAGTCTCCGCACGTCGCCTCCTCGCCCACCACGGTCCCCTTGGTCGTCTCCGGCGACGAAGTCCGGAAGCTGTCGATGCGCAGGTCGTCCAGGTGCAGCGTGAGCTTCTTCATGGGTTTCCCTCCTGGAGATGATGGCGTGGGCCACGTACGACGGGGATGCCGCGCCATACGGCATCCCCATGACGTTCATCAGCAGATGATGCAGTAGTACTCGGGCGACGGGGCGGTCATGTATCCGTCGCAGGTGTAGTTGCAGGAGTTGCCGCCGCAGCTGGGGTCCCAGGTGCACGCCTCGCACGTCCCGCCGCACGACGCATCGCAGGTGGCGCCGCAGCTGCCGTTGCACGAGGCCGCGCAGGTGCCGTTACAGCTCGCGTCGCAGGTGGGGCAGCCCGGACACGTGCACTGCGTGTAGCACGTGCACTGCTCGCCGAACACCGTGCCCCTGGGCTTCTCCGCGGGCGTCGTCGTGAAGCTGTCGATCCGCAGGTCTTCCAGGTGCAGCCTGAGCTTCTTCATGGAACGCCTCCTTGGGTCGGTGAACGGGATGACGGAAACAGCGCGGACAGGCTCCACAAGGGGACGGGAGACGTTCCCGGGTCGGGAGCGCCCCTGCACCAGAACGGCCGGGGGCGCCTGCCGCAGAATTCGTGCTAGATTTTTCACGAATTGGCGTATTTAGATACAAATGTGGGACATAAAAGCGCCGGCCCCGGACGCGAGGTCCGGGGCCGGCGGTTCCGGCGATGATCCCGATCCGTGGATCAGGCGGTGCCGTTGGCCGTGCAGTCCGGGCCCGCCGAGCAGATGCAGGGTGGCGCGAAGCAGATGCAGCCGTTGGGCTGGTCAACCACGGTCCCGCGCGTGTCGGAGTCCGTAATGAGCGTGTCGAACGACTCCACCTTGAGCGACTCGGCCTCGAGCTTGTGACGGATCATGGGTGTCCTCTTCGGGTTGGGTGAAAACGGGGAATACGATCCGGCGATACGCCGGGCCGGCGTCTAGCCCTGCGTGCAGTCGGCCGCGCGCGTGCAGCCGCACGGGGCCACGTCGCAGATGCAGCCGTTGGTGTCGCCCGCGTCCACCGCGTCGGTGAACGTGGCGAACGACTCGACCTTGAGGTGCTCGGGGTTCAGCGTCTGCTTCTTCATGCTTCTCCAGGGGATGGGGCGACGGGGAAACGCGGGGCACAAAAAATCCGCGCGACCGGGTACGCGGCCGCGCGGCGATACGATCAGCGGACATCCACGACGCACACTTTCGGCCGCGGACAGAAAAGAATACACGCGGGGCGCGTCTCACGGCGATCGTCCTGCCGGCGCGGCACAGCTGCGTGCATCTGCGTCCTCCGCGAGGGTGAGGCCGGAATGCGTGGGGATGCACCCAATCTTCCACATCCCGTCGTTTTGCACAACCCGCGAGAGAAAACCGCGGATCTCACACGGCGCCTGCGGCGAACGGGGTCAACGGTAACGGATCGAACGAAACCGTTGACTCCGCTGGCCGCAGGCCCCGTGTCCAATCCTTCTGGAAACCCATCCCACGCGAAAAACCGCGCCCCGGATCGGGAGCGCGGCTTTCACCATCCACCGATGGAGCGGCGTCAGACGGCGGGATCTTCGTCCAGGCGCGGATAGGCGGGGCGCCGCTCCTCCTCACGCGGGTGGACGGCCGTGCGGTCCTCCGGCTCGTCCGCCGCGTCGTCGCGCACGGGCGCGGACCAGGATCGCACGGACTCGGCGCGGGCGGGCTCGCGGGCCACGCCCCACGCGCTCACGGGACGCGCGGGCTCCACGGGCGGCGGGATGTCCAGCA
>NZ_DASURI010000816.1:0-11266 GCF_036280135.1 Longimicrobium sp. | reverse complement strand
ACGCTCGTCACCGTCGCCGCGATCGCGCGTGGGCCGGTCCTCGCCGCCGAAGCGCCCGCGCGGAGCGGACGCGCGCTCCGCGCGGTCGAATCCGCCAGACGCACGATCGCGCGGTCCCGCCTTGCCGCGCGGCGCCGGCCGACGCTCGTCACCGTCGCCGCGATCGCGCGTCGGGCGGTCCTCGCCGCCGAAGCGCCCGCGCGGCGAGGCCGTGCGCTCCTCGCGGTCGAATCCGCCCGATGCGCGATCGCGCGGTCCCGCCTTGCCACGCGGCGCCGGGCGACGCTCGTCACCGTCGCCGCGGGGACGAGAGGGGCGCGTGCGGTCGCCGCCGCGGGCGCCGCGCGCGGGCTGCTCGTCCTCGCTGGAGCGGATGCGCGGCGCGGCGGCCCAATCGGCGAACTCGTCGTTCGGCCGAGGGCGTGACGCGGCGGGACGCTTGCGCGGCGGCGCATCAGCATCGATATCGAACGACGGCCGGGCGGACCTGGCCGCGGGACGCTTGCGCGGCGCATCCGCATCGAACGCGGGCCGCGCGGACTTCCCCGCCGGACGGGTGGACTTCGCCGCCGGCCGGGCCGGTTTCCGCTCGCCGGCGACGGACTCGCGCCGGGGACGATACTCCTCGTCCCGATCCGCCGAACGGCCGCGCGGCGCCTCCGCCTTGCCCTTCGCGGCGGGCTTGCCGTGACGCTTGCCCGGCTCGTCGCCGTAGCGGTTGTGTGCGTCGTGCGCGGCCGCCTTGGCGCGCCTGGGCGTCTCCGCGTCGGACGCGTCGCGCGACGGACGCGCGGCGCGGGCGGGCACCTTCTCCGCGCCCGCGTCGCGCACGTGCGACAGCTCCTCCGGCGCCACGATCCGCCACTTGCCGCTGGGCAGCTCCGCCAGGTCGATGG
This sequence comes from Longimicrobium sp., assembly GCF_036280135.1. Taxonomy (GTDB): domain Bacteria; phylum Gemmatimonadota; class Gemmatimonadetes; order Longimicrobiales; family Longimicrobiaceae; genus Longimicrobium. The sequence goes on along the minus strand of NZ_DASURI010000816.1, from coordinate 10,370 downwards.
GCCCAAAGCGGCGGCGCACCAGGCGCGTGACCTCGTGGCCCAGGGCCTCCAGCATCCGCCGCACCTCGCGCTTCTTGCCCTCGCGCAGCACCATCTTGAGCCGCGACTGCCCGTTGCCGGCCGGACCGATGAGCTTGGCGGACTCGGCCTTCGCCACGCCGTCCTCCAGCTCCACGCCTTCCACCAGCTCGCGGAGCACGGCGTCGGACGGCTTGCCCGTCACGATCACGTCGTACTCCTTGGTGATGCCGAACGACGGGTGCAGAAAGCGGTTGGCCAGGTCGCCGTCGTTGGTCAGCAGCAGCAGGCCCTCGCTGTCGCGGTCCAGGCGGCCCACGTGGAACAGGCCGTGGTACTTGTCCGGCAGCAGGTCGTAGACGGTGCGCCGGCCGAACGGGTCCGTGCGCGTGGTCACGTAGCCCGTGGGCTTGTGCAGCGCCAGCCACGTGGTGGGGGCGACCTTTACCTCCTCGCCGTCCACCTCCACGCGGTCCACGCCGGGCACCACCTGCAGCCCCATGGCCGTGACGGTGTCGCCGTTCACGGCAATGCGGCCGTGCGTGATCATCTCCTCGGCCGCGCGCCGGGAGGCGATCCCCGACCGGGCGAGAAAGGTCTGCAGGCGAACCTTCTCGCCGCGCTTGAGAAACCCAGGCCGCTTCATGCTTCGGTATCCTTCCGTTCGTCCCGCCGGGCAAGCACCACGGGCAGCTCCTCCGACCGCGGCAGGTCGTCCAGGTGCCGAAAGCCAAAGTGCTGCAAAAAGAACTGCGTCGTCCCGTACAGCAGCGGGCGCCCCAGCGCCTCGCTGCGTCCCACCACCTCGATCAATCCCCGCTCCTGCAGCGTCTTGAGCACGCCGCCGGCGCCCACCCCGCGGATCTCCTCCACCTCCGCGCGCCCCACGGGCTGCCGATAGGCGATGATGGCCAGCGTCTCCAGCGCGGGGCCGCTGAGCCGCTGCGCCCCCGGCACGGAGTCGAAGCGCTCCAGCACGGGCGCGAACTCCGGCCGCGTGAGGAGCTGAAAGCCCCCGCCCACCTCGAAGATGGTGAACGCGCGCGCCTCGCGGTCGTACTCCGCCCGCAGCTCGGCAATGGCCGCCTCCACCCGCTCCTCGTCCAGGCTCTCGTCCGCGCGGGCCAGGTCCGCGGGCGCCAGCGGGCTTTCGCTGGCAAAGAGCAGCGCCTCGATCACGCGGCTGGCGCGGATCACGAGGCCTCGGCCGCTTCCGGCGCCTCGGGCCGGAGCTCGCGCGCGCGGTAGATCCACAGCGACGAGAACGGCGACACCTGGCGTACCCGCACCATGCTGCGCTTGGCCAGCTCCAGCGAGGCCAGCAGCGTGGTCACGGCGTGGATGCGCGTGCCCCACGGCGCCACCAGGTGGGCGAACTCCACGCGCCGGGCCTGCTCCAGGGCGCCCAGGATCTCGTGGATCTTGTCCTCCATCTTCACCTCGCGCCCGCGCACGTGGTGAATGGTCTCGGGCGCGTTCAGCCGCTCCACCAGCGCCGTCATGGCGCCCTGCACCTCCGCCCACGTCGTTTCGAGCGGCAGGTCCGCCAGCTTCGGCGCCGGCCGCGCCTCCACGAAGCCGCGGGCGAACAATCGCGCCCGTTCGCGCTCCGAGCGCTCCAGCAGGCGGGCGGCCTCGCGAAAGTGCTCAAACTCCAGCAGGCGGCGCACCAGGTCGGCGCGGGGGTCCTCGGCCTCGTCGTCGTCGTTGCGCCGGGGAAACAGCATCTGCGCCTTGATGCGCACCAGCGTGGCCGCCATCTCCAGGAACTCCCCCGCCCGCTCCAGCTCCAGCCGCCGCAGGTCGCGGATGGCCTCCAGGAACTGCTGCGTGATCCGCGAGATGGGGATGTCGAAGATGTCGATGTCCTGGTTGCGGATCAGGTGCAGCAGCAGGTCCAGGGGGCCGTGAAAGCGCTCCAGGTCCACGGCGAACAGGTCCTGCTGCACCACCTGCGCGTCCATCAGAGCCGCATTCCAGACGGCGTCAGCAGCACGTTGGCCATCGCGCGAATGGCGGGAAACAGGAACGTCAGCGCCCGCGTAAGCACCAGCGCCCACAGGATCAGAAAGCCGTACGGGTACAGCTTGCGGTACTCCGCGCCCCACGCGGCCGGCAGCAGGTGGTAGAAGACGTGCGAGCCGTCCAGGGGCGGAATGGGCAGGAGGTTGAAGACAATGAGCCCCACGTTGCCCACCACGCCGTACAGGCACATCTGCGCGAGGCTTTGCACGGGGCCGGACAGCTGCCCCGGCTGCGAGAGCTGGGTGATCCAGAACAGCAGCACGGCAAACACCACCGCCAGGACGGCGTTCATGCACACGCCCGCGATGGAAACCAGGATGTCGCCCCGCCGGTAGTTGCGGTACTTGCGGGGGTTGGTGGGCACGGGCTTGGCCCATCCCAGCAGCGGCAGCCCCGAGCCGATGGCGATGGCGGGGAACAGCAGCGTTCCCACGACGTCCACGTGGGCCGCCGGGTTCATGGTCACCCGGCCCAGCATGTATGCCGTGTCGTCTCCCTGCTTGAGCGCGACCCAGGCGTGCCCCCATTCGTGCGCCGTGAGCGACAGCAGGAGGACGGGAAGCGCGAGGAGAACCGCGGTAAGGTCAAAGTTCATGCGCGCAAGCTACGCGCGCCCGCGAAGCTTGTCAAAACAAGCCCGTACGCGGGGATGGGATGCCAACGCGAGCGCCCGCGCGGCGTTCGCGGCCGGGTGGGGTTGACAGGTGGGCCGGGTGCGGGTAAGTTTCGGCTTCTTGTTTTTTCACACGAACCGTGCAACGGTGCCTTCGGGTGCCGCTTCTTGTTGGAGGAAGAGCCTTGCCGAACGTCAAGTCCGCCGAGAAGAGGATGCGGACCAATGCGATCCGCGCCGACCGCAACCGTCAGTTCCGGTCCAAGCTGCGCACCGCCCTCAAGAAGGCGCGTGGCGCCAATGACGCGGAGACGGCGAATGCTGCGTTCCGCGAGGCCGCCTCGCTGCTGGATCGCGCGGCTCGCAAGCGCATCATCCATCCGAACAAGGCCGCGCGCGCCAAGAGCCGTCTGACCGCCCGGATCGCCGCCCTCGGCTGATCCGCGGTTCAATCTGCTCGCCCGATGCCCCGCCGACTCTCGCAGTCGGCGGGGTTTTCGTGTATCCGCGCCATCCGCAGCAAGCCCGCTGATCCCGCGCGGACCGGCATCCTGAGGCGCCGCCGCGCAACTGCCCGCCCGCAGCTGACCGGCGCGGGCGGAGGATCTTCTTCACGGACGCATGGTGAACGCGCGCGGGATGGTTTTACGGAAAATTTCACACGGGGCCTGCGGCCAACGGAGGTAACGGTAACTGACCGAAACACCGTTGACTCCGTTGGCCGCAGGCCCCGTGTGAGAATGCTGTTCCCGACCTGCCAGGAGACTGTTGATACCGGAGTCTTTCTCCGGATCCGGTATGACGAGAGCCCGCCGGATGCCGGCGGGCTCTCGTCGTTACTCTCGCACTTTCGCACTCCCGCACTTTCGCACTGCCGTTCTACAGCTCCGACCCGCAGATCTCGCAGTACCAGCTGTGCGGCTCGTTGATGGCGCCGCACTCCTTGCACAGCAGGGGCTCCGCGCGGCTGCCGCCCGCCGGCGCGGAGGCCGGCTGCGCGGGCGGAGGCGGCGTGGGCGTGCGCGACGCGCCGGAGGTGGGCACGCTGCCGATGGCGCGGTCCAGCTCCTCCAGGAACGCCAGGTCGTCCGCGCCCAGGTCCGACGAGGCGGGGGGTGTGGCCGCGCCCCCGCGCGTGGACTCCTCGATCTCGCGCAAAAAGTCCAGCCCCTCGTCCGCGGCCGGCGGGGTCCAGCCGCCGCCCCGCGACGCCTCGTCGATGCCGTCCAGCCAGGGCAGGTCCTCTTCCGCGTCGGCCTGCTTGGGCTCGGCCGCGAACTCGCCGCCAAACGGGTCCCACTCGTCCACCGAGGCAACCTCCGCCGCGGCGGGCGGGTCCGCCGGCGGGGCCTCGGCGGCGGGCACGGGCGCCTCGGGCTCCGCCGGAAGCGCCGGCTCGAAGTCGTCCGCGTCCTCGAACATCGAGGGCTGCGGCGCCGGCTCCGCGGCCGGCGTATCCGCCTCGAACGACGCGCCGCCGAACGCGGGCGCCGGCTCGTCGGACGCGGGGGCGGCGGGCTCGTCCATGCTGGGAAGCGGCGGCGGCGCGGCCTCCGCGGCCGGCGCTTCCGTGACGGCGGGCGCGGGCGGCGCGGGGACGGGCGCGGCGGCCCCGGCGATGTCGTCCGCCAGCTGCTGCAGGTGCTCCACCTCCTGGCGGGCGCGGGCCACGGCGTCGTCCGCGTCGCCCACGCGGCGCTCCAGCGCGGGGCGCGCCTCGTCCCACTGCGCCTCGCTCAGCTCGCCGATCAGGTGGCGCAGGCTGAGCTCGTCGAGTTCGTCGGCGGCGCGGCCGCGCAGCTCCTCGGCCTCGGCCAGGGCCGCGCGAAAGCGGGCCAGGTCCGCCTCGATCTCGCCACGGTGCGCGGCCAGGTCCTCGTTCACGCGGCGCAGGCGCTCCACGTAGTCCGCGCGCACGCGCTCCGTCACGCGACTGCTGGTCTGCGGCCCCACCTCGTCCAGCCGGGCGATCCAGCCGGTGAGCTGCTCGCGCTGGCGGATCAGGTCGGGGACAACGGCGCCGGCCGGGTTGGATTCACTCATCGGGATTCGGTCTGCGGGCGGGTCGCGGCCGTCATCAGCCGCGAAACATGTCGATCAGCACCTCCACCACCTCCTGCGTGGCCACCGGCTCCACGGCGGCCGCGGGAGGAAACTGCGGCGCGGGCGGACGGTACAGCGCGCGGTCCAGGTGCCGGTCGAACGCCGACCAGCCGCCCGGCGCCAGGCCGCCCACCGTGCGCATCCCCGGGTTCATCTTGGCATCCAGCTCGTCGGCCGTATGCAGGATGAGCGCCTCCAGCGTCATGGGCACCTTGGGGCTGGCCCACTCCAGCCGCCCCTGGTGGCTGGCGACCAGGTGCTGCAGGTGCAGGATGCGGTCCGGGCGAAATCCGGGGATCTGCTCCGCCTCGCGCGTCACCATCTGCAGCCCCAGCAGGATGTGCCCCAGCAGCTGCCCTTCGTCCGTGTAGCTGAACGAGCGGCGCGCGGCCAGCTCCTTGACCTTGCCGATGTCGTGCAGCAGGGCCGCGGCCACCAGCAGGTCGCGGTCCAGGTCCGCCCCCTGCTCGCGGTAGTGCGCGCACAGCCGGTCGCAGGCGCGGGCCACGGACAGCGAGTGCTCCAGCAGCCCGCCCAGGTACGCGTGGTGGTTCTTCTTGGCGGCGGGGTGGATGCGGAACTGGCGGCCCAGCTGCGTGCCCTTGCCCACGCACCGCACCAGCAGCGTGCGGAGCGGAAGGTCCGTCACCGTCTGCACCAGCGCGTCCAGCTCGCGGCACATCTGCTGGCGGTCGCGGGGCGACGCGGGGAGGAACACCTCCAGGTCGTCGTCGCCCACCTCGACGAGCTCCAGCACGTTCACGGTGAGCTGCAGCTTGTCCTGGTACGAGCCCGCGCGCGCCCGCACGCCGATCACGTCGTCCGCGCCCACGACGGCGTCCAGGCGCTCGGCGTCGTCCCACACCTTGGCCTCGATGCTGCCGCTGCGGTCGCCCAGGATGAGCGTGAGGAACGGCTTGCCGGCTTTGGTCTCGCGTTTGGACTTCTCCAGCACCATGTAGCAGCCGATGACCTCGCGCCCGTCGTCGCGCAGGTCGGCGACCAGGGGCCAGGTGGCCGCCCCGCAGAACGAACGCGGGTCCAGCCGCGGCGCGGCGGAACGATAGGGGACCAGCTCCCTCACGGCATCTCCTTCAAGTCCTGCATTTCCATCGATTTCAGTCGGCCTGCCACACGGTCGCGCCGCCCACGATCGTCCGCACGGCGCGGCACCGCAGCGCGCGCCCCGTGAACGGCGTGTTGCGGCTGAGGGAAAGGAAGGTCGTGGGATCCACCGTCCACTCCAGCCGCGGATCGATGATCGTCACGTCCGCCACGCTTCCCTCCCGCAGCGAGCCCAGCCCCATGCGGTCCAGGTTCATGGCCCGGGCAGGCGCGCAGCTCATCCGGTCGATGAGCCCCGACAGGTCCAGCAGCCCCGTCGCGACCAGCTCCGTGTAGGACAGGCCCAGCGCCGTCTCCAGCCCCACGATGCCGTTGGGGGCGTCCTCGAACGCCTGCTCCTTCTCGTCGTAGTGGTGCGGCGCGTGGTCCGTGGCGATCACGTCCAGCGTGCCGTCGCTCACGCCCTGGCGCACGGCCTCGCGGTCCGCCTCGGAACGGAGCGGCGGGTTCATCTTGGCGTCCGTGCGGTACGCCTCCACGGCCGCGTCCGTGAGCGTAAAGTGGTGCGGCGTGCCCTCCGCCGTCACGCGCACGCCCCGCGCCTTGGCCTCGCGGATGAGCGCCACGCCCCGCCGCGTGCTCACGTGCTGCACGTGCAGCCGCCCGCCCGTGAGCTCCGCCAGCATGAGGTCGCGGGCAATCATCACGTCCTCGGCCTCGTTGGGGATGCCCGTGAGGCCCAGGCGCGTGGCGATGATCCCCTCGTTCATGCTGCCGCCGCGGCTGAGCGTGAGCTCCTCCTCGTGCACGGCCACGGGAACGTCGAACGCCAGCGCGTACTCCAGCGCCATCCGCAGCATCCCCGCGCCCATCACGGGGCGCCCATCGTCCGTCACGGCCACGGCGCCCGCGTCCACCAGCTCGCCGAACTCCGTGAGCTGCTCGCCCGCCTGCCCCACGGTGATGCAGCCCGTGGGAAAGACGCGCGCGCCGCCCGCCCGGTGCCCCGCCGCCACCACGTAGCCCACCGTCGCGGGCGAGTCGATGGGCGGATCCGTGTTGGGCATGGCAACGACGGCCGTAAAGCCGCCGGCCGCCGCGGCCCGGGCGCCGCTGCGGATGGTCTCCTTGTGCTCCTGCCCCGGCTCGCGCAGGTGCACGTGCACGTCGATCAGGCCGGGGGTGACGACGAGGCCGGCGGCGTCGATGGTCTCCGCGCCCTCCGGCGCCTCGATTCCCTCGCCGACGCGCGCCACGCGGCCGTCCACGAGGAGCACGTCCGCCACGGCGTCGAGCTGTTGGGACGGGTCCACGACGCGGCCGCCGCGGATGAGCACGGGCGCGTGGCCCGCCACGCGAAGCGTGTCGCCCTTCATGCCGCGCCTCCCTTGGCCGCCTCGGCCATCTCGGGGGCGCCGCCGGCCAGCAGGTACAGCACGGCCATGCGCACGGCCACGCCGTTGGTCACCTGCTGCAGGATGACGGAATGGTCCCCGTCGGCCACGTCGCTGTCGATCTCCACGCCGCGGTTCATGGGGCCGGGGTGCAGGATGAGAAGGTCGCGCGGCGCGGCGTCCACCCGCTCGCGCGTGACGCCGAACACGCGGTTGTACTCGCGCAGGCTGGGTATGAAGCCGCCCTTCATGCGCTCCAGCTGCAGGCGCAGCACGTTGAGCACGTCGGCCCAGGCGATGGCGTCCTCAATGCGGCGGAACACCGTCACGCCCAGCTCCTCCACGCACGGCGGCAGGAGCGTCCGCGGCCCGCACACGCCCACCTCGGCGCCCATCGTCTTGAGGCCGTGGATGTTGCTGCGCGCCACGCGCGAATGGAGAACGTCGCCGCAGATGCACACCTTGAGGCCCTCCAGGGGCCCGCGGTGGTCGCGGATGGTCATCAGGTCCAGCAGCCCCTGCGTGGGGTGCTCGTGCTTGCCGTCACCCGCGTTGATGACGCTGCTGGCAATGCGCTCCGCCAGGAACTGCGCGCTCCCCGACGCGTGGTGGCGAATGACCACCATGTCGATGCGCATGGCTTCCAGGTTGCGCGCCGTGTCCACCAGCGTCTCGCCCTTGGCCACGGAGCTGCCCGCCGTGGAGATGTTCACCGTGTCGGCGCTCAGGCGCTTTTCGGCGAACTCGAAGCTGACGCGGGTGCGCGTGCTGTTCTCGAAAAAGGCGTTGACGATGGTCTTGGTGCGCAGCACGGGCACCTTCTTGACCGGCCGCTCCGAGATCTCCTTGAAGACCTCGGCCGTGTCCAGGATGGCCGTGATCTGCTCCCGCGTAAGGCCTTCGAGCCCCAGCAGGTCCTTTCCGAACGTGGGAGGCGTGCCCTGCGCCATCAGGCCGCGCCCTCCTGCCGAAAGGTGAGGTCCACGCCCAGCCGCTCGTCCAGCTCGGGCACCAGCACCTCCACGATCCCGCCCTCGGGCACCTCCACCCGCTGGCCCACCACGTCCGCCTGGATGGGCAGCTCGCGCCCGCCCCGGTCGACGAGGATGGCCAGGAGAATGCGCGCCGGCCGCCCAAAGTCCGCCAGCTCGTCCAGTGCGGCGCGCACGGTGCGGCCCGTGTACAGCACGTCGTCCACGATCACCAGGTGGCGGCCGTCGATGCCGCCCGTGGGCAGCCGCGTCTGCCCCACGACGGGGCGCGGGCCCACGGTCATGAGGTCGTCGCGGTAGAGCGTGATGTCCAGCGAGCCGGTGAGGGGCGCGCTGCCCGTGCGCTCGGCGATGAGGGGGGCCATGCGGCGGGCCAGCTGCACGCCGCGCCGCTCGATGCCCACCAGCACCAGGTCGTTCCCGCCCGTGTGCTGCACGACCTCGTCCGCCATGCGGGCGAGGACGCGCTCCACCTCGGGCGGGTCCATGAGGGAGCGTCGCTCCTGGGCGTCGGCCATGTAGGTCGCTTGGATCTGTCGGGGGATGGTCTGAAGCTCGGGAAACTTACCCCACCCGCCCGGAGGCGTCAACGAAGTGCGCGTGTCAGATGCGCATCCGCGCGCCAACCTGCACGGACGGCGGATGCGGCGCCGAACGCACCCGTCGGCGCCCTGGCCGCTTTCACGCGGTGGCGTGCGGTCCGGAATCACGATTCCGGCGCGTGAAGCCGCGCCCCGCCTGACGGGTCGGAAACAAGTTCCGGATTGTTCACGTCCGCCCGCTGGCGCATTCGTTGCGGCCTGTTTCCGGGCGCTTGCGCGCTTCGACTGTTCACGTTTACACTCGGACGCAACCCGGTCCGAGAGGAGCAGATGGCCACGGCTGCCCTGACGCGCTACACCCCCGAAGAGTACCTCGCGCTCGAGCGCAACGCCGAGTTCAAGAGCGAGTACCTGGACGGCCGCATCGTCGCCATGACGGGCGCCTCCATCGCGCACGTCACCATTACCGGCAACGTCCATGGTGAGCTGCGCACGCGTCTTCGCGGAACGCCGTGCCGGCCGTTCATGGGCGACATGCGGGTGCAGATCGGCGGCGGCCGGCGCTACACGTATCCGGACGTGGTCGTCGTGTGCGGCGAGCCGCGATTCATGGATGGCGCGCTGGATACGCTCACCAATCCGGCGCTGATCGTGGAGGTGCTCTCGCCCACGACGGAGGCGTACGATCGCGGCGAGAAGTTCCAGCACTACCGCTCCATCGAGTCCCTGCGGGAGTACGTGCTGATCGCGCAGGACCGCGTGCTCGTGGAGCGCTTCGTCCGCGGCGGTGACTTCTGGACGCTGTCCACGATCGAAAGCCTGGATGCGGCGCTGGAGCTCACCTCCGTGGACTGCTCCATCCCCCTCCGCGAGATCTACTACGACGTGGAGCTGCCGGCGGCGCCCGCGGTGCAGTAATCCGTCTCTACGACAGCTGTACGCATCGCGAACACTGTTATACGGCCGCGCCTTCACGTGTATCGTTTGCGGCACATTGATGCTCTTTTTCTCATGCAAGTGGGGATCAACATGGTTTCCAGATGGATGGCGCGGCTGGCCTTCAGCCTCGGATTGCTCATAGGCGCGCCGCTCGCGGCCTCGGCACAGCAGCTCTACGAGTGCACCTGGACCGTCACGACCCGCGAAATCGTAACGACCTACGCGAACGGGGTGGTGGAAACACGGTGGGAGTATACGCGCACGGAATCCTGTCGGCCGATCCAGACGTGATGCAGCGAACGCGATCGTCCAGGTCGTTCTTTCCCTGCCTGCTTCTCGCGATCGCCGTCGTGGGAATGCTCTCGGGCTGTGCGCCGGGCAGAGATGGAGAGGGCCAGGCTGCGGAGCGCGGCCTCTGGGCGCCCGGTGGTGCGTGGCGCGTCGCGGAAGAACGCAGGATTGGTGCGAAGCTGGAGGAGGGGCCGACGTCGTTCGGGGACGTTTCCGACGTGGCGCTGGACGCGATGGGCCGCGTGTGGATTGCCGATGCGCTGCAGCACGAGATCCGCGTGTTCGCGCCGGACGGGCGGCACGTGCGGTCAATCGGCGGGATGGGCGGCGGACCGGCGGAGTTCCTCGGGATCGCGGGGATGGATTGGGCGCCGGACGGCAACCTGTG
>NZ_DASURI010000815.1:0-17667 GCF_036280135.1 Longimicrobium sp. | reverse complement strand
CTCGTAGAAAGCAGGAGGCCGGCTCCCGTTGGCGGGGGCCGGTCTCCTGTTTCGCTGGCCGCGTCGGATCAGGCGCGGCGGCGGTCGCCGGAGCGGCCGTTGTCCTCGCGCTTGTCGTCCGCCTTCTTCTCGCGCCGGGGCGCGGGGGCGAAGTCGGCGCGGGTGAGCACGCCGTCACGGTCGCGGTCGTAGCGGTTGAACGTCCACCGCAGCGACTGGTCGTACTCCATGCGGGTCAGCCGGCCGTCGTGGTTGAAGTCGTTTCGCCAGGCGACGAGGCGGCTGTTGATCGAGCTCGGGAACATCCGGAGCGCGTCGTACGACTCCTGGCTGCGCTCGTACTCCCGCCGGGTGACCTGGCCGTCCTGGTTGCGGTCGGCGTGATTGAACCAGAAGGCGTTCTGGGCGGCCGCCGGCGTGGCGCTGAAGCCGGCCGCGACGGCGGCGGCAAAAACGAGATTGCGAACGATGGCACGCATGCGCGGGCTCCTGTCGTATGTGTGTAAGTCGTTGTGCAGCTTATACAAAGGTGACGTACGGGAGGGTCCGGCCGTTAGGCCATGGGGGATTAGCGATGGATGAGGACTGCACGATCCATCGTAGGGGCAATCCACACGTTTCCTCTGATCGACGGCCGTGATTGTTGCGGAGGAGACTGCGCATCCGCAGCTTCACATCGACCGAAGTTCAGGAAATCACCGCGGGCGGAGAGAGGGCGGGGGGAGGATGGCGAAGCGAGGATGCCTGCCGGCGCTGGGCCTGAGCGTCGTGACGCTGCTGGCGCTGTTCGTCGCGCTCATCGCGGCGCTGAACGCCATCGGGTGCTGCGCCATCGACTGCGAGAAGTTCCCCGAGCAGTGCGCGGAGAACGAACGCCGGCAGGAGACCGCGTCCGTCGTGCTGCTGGGCGCGCTGATCGTGGCGGCGGGCTCCGCGGGCGGGGCCATCTACGTGCTCCGCCGCCGCGGCTGACTCCGGCGTTTTACCCCAGCGCCAGCCCCTGCGCCTGGAGGGCGTCCTGAATGACGCCGAGCGCCCTGGGCCCCATCCCGTGCAGCTTCTCCAGGTCGGATGCGGGGATGCCGGCCAGCTGGCGCAGCTCCGTGTACCCCGCCGCGTTCAGCGCGCGGATCGCCGGCGCGCCGACGCCCTTGGGCCAGTCACCCTTCCGTTCGCTCGGCATCGGCTCCGTGGGTTGAAGCGCGGGAGCCGGTTTCCGTGCACGGGAATCGGCTCCGAGTATCGCACACAAGATCCTTCGTCGCCGCCATGGATCGCGCGGCGGGAAAGACCGCGCGGCGGCTCCTCAGGATGACGCTCTCGCTCGGTGGCGGGGTATACGTGGACACCGGCGCGTGCGCTACGGCTCCTCAGGACGCTCGCGGGAGCGCGGGTGTCGGCGATGGGCTGCCCGGTGCGCCGGCGACGAGAAGCCCCACTCATCGTGCCGACTACAGTGTCGCGGCGAGGGCCAGGGCCTCGATCAGGCCGCCACGGTCCACGTGGGGCACGTGGTGCCGGGCGACGGCCAGGATCTCCGGCTCGGCGTTGCCCATGGCCACAGGAGTCCCCACGGTCTGCATCACCTCCAGGTCGTTGGCGCCGTCGCCCACCATCATCACGCGCTCCAGCGGGACGCCGTACTCCGCGGCCACGGAGCGCACGGCCGTCGCCTTACTCACGCCGGGCGCCGTGACGCTGATGAACGACGTGTCCGGCATGACCGGCGACGTGCTGGCCGCGACCGCCAGCCCCTCGTGCGGCTCGCCCAGGACCAGGGGCAGCTCCGCGTGCGAAAGCACCCACTGCGCGCGAACGACGTCCGCGTCCAGCGAGAGCAGGTCGCGGCTGCGAAAGGGAACGCCCAGCAGCCCGGCGTGGCGCTCGGCGCGCTCGTCCGTGCTCTCCACGCGGTAGTCCGTGTCGCTGTACAGCTCCAGGACGCGCCCCGTCTGCCGCGCGCGGGCCACGAGCGCCTCCACGGCGGGGCGGGGAAGGCACGACGAGCGCGAGCGCCCCGTGGGCAGGTGCACGATGCTGGCGCCGTTCTGAAAGACGTGCCATCCCTCCGGGTCCAGCCGCTCCGCGAGCGCCCGCGTCAATCCGAACGCCGGCCGGCCCGAGCAGATCACCAGCCGCGCGCCGTCTGCCCGCGCGCGCTCCACCGCCTCCCAGACCGCCGGCAGCACATCGCCGGAGCTGCCCACCAGCGTGCCGTCCACGTCCACGCAAATCAGGTCGATCATCGTCCCGGCTCAAAAGACAAAAAAGATTTCTCACGCAGAGCCGCGGAGGACGCAGAGTACTTCATCGTGCGCTGTAGCCCTCTGCTGCCTCTGCTCCCTCTGCGTGAGAATGCAGTTTCCGTTCAGTCCCCGGGCGCGTGCGGTAGCGTGAGGGTAAAGACGGAGCCGCGGCCCACCGTGCTCTCCACCCGCAGGTCTCCCCCCATGCCGCGCGCCAGGTCGCGGCTGATGGCCAGGCCCAGCCCCACGCCCTGCTGGCTGTCGGCCGTGAGGTGGCGGTCCACCTGCACGAACGGGTCAAAGATGCGGCCCACCTGCTCCGCGGGAATGCCGCGCCCCGTGTCGGCCACGTGGATGCGCACACCATCGTCCGCGCGTGCGTACGTCACGGTGATGGTGCCGCCGGGGTCCGTGAACTTGATGGCGTTGGTCACCAGGTTCAGCACGATCTGCCGCGTCTTTTCCTCGTCGGCGAGGGCCATGGCCTCGGGGCTGTCGGGCGACACGTAGCGCAGGCCCCGCTGGTTGACCTGCGGCGTCACGAGCGCCTCCAGGTCCGCCAGCAGGGCGCCCACGGACACGGGCTCCAACTGGTAGCGCAGCTGCCCCGCCTCTACCCGCGCGAAGTTCAGGATGTCGTTGATGAGCGACAGCAGGTGCTGCCCGCTGCGCCGGATGCGCTCCACGTCGCCGCGCACGTCGGAGGCGAGTTCGCCGCGCACGCCCAGCAGCAGCAGGTCGGCGTAGCCCGCGATGGCGTTGAGGGGCGTGCGCAGCTCGTGGCTCATGTTGGCCAGGAACTCGGCCTTGGCGCGGTTGGCGCCCTCGGCCAGCTCGCGGCCGCGTACCTGGTCCGTGACGTCGATGGCCACCACGGCCACGGCGTACGGGGCGCCCGCCTCGTCGCGCAGGGGCTCGTAGGTGAAATTGAGGACGAGCTCCTGCGTCTCGTCCGCGCCGTAGCGCAGCTCCACGCGCATCTCCTCGGCCACGAACGCCTCGCCCGTGCGGCGCACGCGGTCCAGCACGTCGTAGATGCCCAGCGGCGCCAGCTCCGGGAACGCCTCGCGGATGGAGCGCCCCAGCAGGGGCCGGCCGCCCACCAGCCGCGCGTACGGCGGGTTGGCGAGGGTAAAGACGTGCTCCGGCCCCTCCAGCACGGCGATGGCCACGGGCGCCTGCTCAAAGGTGCGCGTGAGGTGCTGGCGCGCGTGCGCCTCGGCCTGGCGGGCGGCCTCGGCCTCGCGCAGGGCCCGCACCTTGTCCGTGACGTCCGCCGCCACGCTGGCAATGCCGTACACGCTGCCGTCCGCGTGGCGCAGGGGCTGGTATCCCACGTCAAAGAAGTACTCCTCCACCAGCCCGTCGCCGTCGCGGTCCAGCCACACGGTGCGCTCGGGGGCAAAGTACGGTTCGCCGGACGCGTACACGCGGTCCATGAGCTCCGCGAAGCCCTGGCCGTCCAGCTCGGGAAACGCCTCGCGGATGGAGCGCCCCAGCAGCGGCCGGCCGCCGCCGGGCGTCTGCGCGTAGCGGGGGCTCACCAGGGTGTAGACGTGCTCCGGGCCCTCCATGACGGCCACGGCCAGCGGCGCCTGCTCCAGCACGCTGCGAAAGCGCGTCTCGCTGGCGCGCAGGGCGGCCACGGCCTCGTCCAGCGCCTCCGTCTGCACCTCGAGCTCGGCCGCGTTCTCCTGCAGCTGGGTGTTGACCAGCTCCAGCTCCATCTGCTGGTCCGCCAGCAGGTCGTTGCGGGCCTGCAGGGCGCGCCGGGCCTCTTCCAGGGCGGCGTTGCTCTCGCGCAGCCGCTCGTTGGCGCCGGACAGCCGGTCGGCGTGCGCCTCCATCTCGCGCTTGGCGCGGCGCAGCTCCTCCTCGGACTCCTTGCGCGCCGTCACGTCCTGCACCGTGCCGATGAGCCGCACGGGCGTCCGCGCGCCGTCCTTTTCCTGGAAGATCATGCGCCCCATGGCCGCGGCCCAGCGCTCGGTGCCGTCGGGCCGCACCACGCGGTACTCGGCCTCGTAGCGCCCGTCGCCGTCCGGATCGGCCGCGCCGGTCAGGGCCGCGCCCACGCGCTCGGCGTCGTCGGGGTGCACGCGGGTGGCCAGGATCTCCACGCGGTCGCGGGGCTCGTCGGGCGCGAACGCGAACAGCTCGGCCACGCGCGCGTCGAACCGGGCGTGGTCCGCGCGCAGGTCCCACTCCCAGGTGCCCATCCGCGCCGCGTCCACGGCCAGCCGGTGGCGCACCTCGCTCGCGGCCAGCTCCGCCTGGTAGCGCCGCCCCTCCACCTGGTCCGTGGTGTCGAACAGGGTGACGAGCACGCCGCCTACGGCCCCCGCTTCGTCGTGGACGGGGCTGTAGCACAGGGTGATGTAGACGTCGTCGGCGGGTACGCCGGGGCCGCGGCGGCGCAGGCGGTACAGCTGGTCGTGAAAGGCGACGGTCTCGCCGGCCATCACGCGCTGGTAGATGGGCTCGTTGAACGCCCACGCCTCGGGCCAGCACTGGCGCGTGGGAATGCCCAGGCCCCAGGGGTGCTTGGCGCCCAGGAAGGGGATGTAGCCGTCGTTGTAGAGCTGCAGGAGGTCCGGCCCCCACAGCAGGATGTTGGGAAAGGTGGACGTCAGGACGATGCCCACGGCCGTGCGCAGGCTTTGCGGCCACGCTTCCACGGGGCCCAGCGGCGTGGCGGCCCACTCCATCCGGCGGAATCGCGCCCGCATCTCTCCGTCGCCGGCGAAGATCGCCGCGGTGTTCTCCGTCTTGCCCATTCCGTACGCCGCTTTGCGTTCGCCTTGCAATCCGTTTCCCCGTTTTCCGCGCCTTGAAGCTCGTTCCCGCGCAGGCTTTGCACAATCCGTCCCAAGGACACGCGCCCGCAAACATGCGTTGTGGATGATGACACTCTGCCGGGTGGATGGGTCCAGGCCCGGTAAAGGAACGGAAGATGTCTCACACGGGGCCTTCGGCCAACGGAGTGAACGGTAAAGATCAAAACCGTTGACCCCGTTGGCCGAAGGCCCCGTGTGACAATGCCGTTGCTCCCGATCTTCGTTCCGTCACGGGCGGGTGCCACGCCGGCACGGGCTCCGCGTGCGCCCAACCTCCCCAGGGGTTTTTGGGGGAGGTGCGAGCCTCGGCGAGCGGAGGGGGCGCCGCGTGGAGCCGGCCGATGCGCGCGATGGCCGCGGCCCGCCGATCGCGTATCCTCCCCGCTTGCGGGTGCCGCGTGCGTTGCCGATGTTCGTCCGGACACCCGAATTCCGGAGGCACACGGATGAGCTCGCCCACCGCGTTCGCGCAGGCACGCCAGGTCCTGCTGGACCACCGCGACGACCAGGACGCCGCCCGCGCGGCCTTTCGCTGGCCGCGGCTGGACCGCTTCAACTGGGCGCTGGACTGGTTCGACGCCTACGCCGCCGGCAACGACCGCCCCGCGCTGCACCTGGTGGACGACGCCGGCGCGGAAACCCTCCTCTCCTTCGCGCAGGTGTCGGAGCGCAGCACGCGCGTCGCCAGCTTCCTGCGCGAGGCGGGGGCCAGGCGCGGCGACCGGCTGCTGCTCATGCTGCCCAACGTGGTGCCCCTGTGGGAAACCATGCTGGCCTGCATGAAGCTGGGCGTCGTCATCGTCCCCACCACCACGCAGCTCACGGCCGAGGACCTGCGCGACCGGGTGGAGCGCGGCGGCATTCGCCACGTGGTGACGGACGCGGAGGGGGCCGCGCGCTTTGCCGACGTGCCCGGCGACTACACGCGCATCGCCACGGGCGAGGTGGGCGGATGGGCATCGTACGAGGACGCGTACCACTACCCCGCCGAGCTGGAGCCGCACGGCCACACCAACGCGTACGATCCGCTGCTGCTGTACTTTACCTCCGGCACCACCTCGCGCCCCAAGCTCGTGCTGCACACGCACGAGAGCTACCCCGTGGGGCACCTGTCGACGATGTACTGGATCGGGATCCGCGAGGGGGACGTGCACTGGAACGTGTCGTCGCCGGGCTGGGCCAAGCACGCGTGGAGCAACGTCTTTGCCCCGTGGAACGCGGGCGCCTGCGTGTTCGTCTTCAGCTACGCGCGGTTCGACGCCCGGCGGGTGCTGGACGCGCTCGTCCGGCACGAGGTGACGACGCTGTGCGCGCCTCCCACCGTGTGGCGCTTTCTCATCAACGAGGACCTGGGCGCCTGGCCCGTGCGCCTGCGCGAAGCCGTGAGCGCGGGCGAGCCGCTGAACCCCGAGGTCATCGAGCGGGTGCGCGCGGCGTGGGGCATCACCCTCCGCGACGGCTACGGGCAGACGGAGACGACGGCGCAGATCGGCAACCCGCCCGGGCAGCCGCTCAAGCCCGGCAGCATGGGCCGGCCCCTGCCCGGGTACGATGTCACGCTGCTGGACGTGGACGGCAACGAGGCGGACGAGGGGGAGATCGCCATCCGCCTGGATCCGCGCCCCACGCCGCTGATGTCCGGCTACCTGGACGATCCCGCGCGCACGGCCGAGGCCACCCGCGAGGGCTTCTACCGCACGGGCGACGTGGCCTCGCGCGACGCGGAGGGCTATATCACCTACGTGGGGCGCACGGACGACGTGTTCAAGAGCTCGGACTACCGCATCTCGCCGTTCGAGCTGGAGAGCGTGATGATCGAGCACCCCGCCGTGGCCGAGGCGGCCGTGGTGCCGTCGCCGGACCCGCTGCGGCTGGCCGTGCCCAAGGCGTACCTTGTGCTGCGGCCGGGGTACGAGCCGGGAAAGGCGCTGGCGGCGGAGCTGTTCCGCTTTGTGCGCGAGCGGCTGGCGCCGTACAAGCGTGTGCGCCGCATCGAGTTCGCGGACCTGCCCAAGACCATCTCCGGCAAGATCCGCCGCGTGGAGCTGCGCGCCGCCGAGGAAGGCGGCCCCCGCCCCGGCGAGTACCGCCTGGAGGACTTCCCCGAGCTGCGCGAAGGCTGATCGGGGCGGATGGGGGCGGATGGGGCGGATCAGGCAGATTCGGCAGATCGGTGGAGCGGCGGAATCGGCGGAATCGGCGGAATCGGCGGATCGACAGGGGATCGGCACCGCGGGTATGAAGCGAAGTCCCAGCCGGAGCGAATGATGCCGATTGCGGATCTGATCCGGTGAAAGCCGTCCCCGAGCCGGAGCGAATGAATTCGCCGCTGGAAAGGCACGAAGTCCGCCTGCGCGGACTGCCCCAGCGATGGCCGCCGAAGTGCACCGATGCGGGGTTCACGCGGTTGAAGCCTCGCGCAGTTTGCGAGGCTTTCCGCTGTCGTTGCGGCGACTTTAGTCGCTCCGTCTCGAGCTCGGCCTTGTCAACGCAGAATCATCCCATGACCGCCGTCGTCACCGCCGTCAGCCGAAGCCCGCGCCACAAGTTCAGCAAGCAGAACGAGCTGTGGATCCGCCTGGTCGCGGGCATCGGCGTGGAGGGGGACGCGCACGCGGGCGAGAGGGTCAAGCACCGCTCGCGCGCCCGGTGGAACCCGCATCTGCCCAACCTGCGGCAGGTGCACCTCATCCACGGCGAGCTGCACGACGAGCTCGTCGCGGCCGGCTTTCGCGTGGCGCCCGGCGACATGGGCGAGAACGTGACCACGCGCGGCATCGACCTGCTGGGCCTGCCCACGGGCACGCGCCTGCGCCTGGGCCCATCCGCCGTCGTGGAGGTGACGGGGCTGCGGAACCCCTGCGTGCAGCTGGACCGCTTTCAGCCCGGGCTCATGGAGGCCACGCTGGGCCACGACGCGGACGGCGAGCTCGTCCGCAAGGCCGGCATCATGGCCATCGTCCTCACGGGCGGCGACGTGCGCCCCGGTGACGCCATCGGCGTGGAGCTTCCGCCGGAGCCCCATCGCCCGCTCACGCCCGTCTGATCCGCCCCATCCCCTGCACCCCGGATCCGCCGATGTCGGAATACGAACCGTTCCCACCCATCACGGGGGAGGAGTTCGATGCCCTCGCCGCCTCGCCCATCGTGGAGGAGGCGCGGTTCCGGTGCGCGCGGCACGGGACCGAGGCCGGCATGGTGCGGCTGCGGGGCGGATACACGCGCGGGTGGATGGTGGAGGTGGAGAGCTTTGTCTACCGGCGGTTCCAGCGCGTGCACGAGCCGCGGGCCGAGGCGCTGCGGGAGCACATCGCCCGGGGCGACGTGCAGGAGATCTACGTGATGGACGTGGCGTGGGCGCCGTTCTACTGCGTGTACTGCAACGCCGTCTACTGCGGCGCGTGCTGGCGCACGGAGGAGATCATGGATCCCGACCTGCCCGGCTGGGTGGATTCGGTGCGCGGCGTGTGCCCCGCCGGCCACGAGCGCATGCTGAGCGACTGACGCGGCCGCGGGGACGCTTACACCGCCTGCAGCAACAGGGTGAAGGTGCTGCCGCGGCCCTCCTGGCTCTCCACGCGCAGGTCGCCGCCCATGCCGCGCGCCAGGTCGCGGCTGATGGACAGGCCCAGCCCCGTGCCCTCGGAGCGGCGCGTGCGGCTCATGTCCACCTGCACGAACGGCTCAAAGACGGACGCCTGCTTTTCCGGCGGAATGCCGATGCCCGTGTCCGTCACCCGCAGCAGCACCCTCCCCGCGTCCTCCGCCCCCGCAGCCGACGCTACCGCGGCCGACGCCACCGAGACGCGGCCGCCCTCCGGCGTGAACTTGATGGCGTTGCTCAGCAGGTTGATGAGGATCTGCTGCACCTTCTCGCGGTCCGCGCGCACGATCACGTCGTCCACCTCCACGGCGAACGCCAGCCTCTTTTGCGCCAGCTGCGGCTCCACCATGGGCGTCACGGCGGCCAGCAGCTCCGGCACGTGCACGTCCTCCAGCACGTACTCCACCCGCCCGGACTCGATGCGGGCCAGGTTCAGCACGTCGTTGATGAGCCGCAGCAGGTGCTGCTGGCTGCGGCCGATGCGCTCCAGGGCCCCCAGCTGCGCGTCCGTCACGGGGCCGTGGATGCCCATCTCCAGCAGCTGCACGTAGCCTGAGATGGCGTTGAGGGGCGTGCGAAGCTCGTGGCTCATCACGGCCAGGAAGCTGCTCTTGGCGCGGTTGGCCTCCTCGGCCGCGGCGCGCTGGCGCTCCAGCTCGTCCGTGCGGTCCAGCAGCACGTTGTTCACGCTCTGCAGCTCCTCGGCCTGCGCCTCCAGTTCGGCGGCCGCTTCCTGCAGCTGGTGGTGCTGAAGCTCCAGCTCCAGCGCCTGCTCCTCCAGCTGCTCGTTGGCTTGGCGCAGCTCCTCGGCGTGCGCCTCGGCGCGGGCGCGGGCGTCCTCGGCGTCGCGGCGGGCGCGCAGCAGCTCGTCCTCGAACTTGCGGCGCTCCCGCACCTGCATGAGCACGCAGTCGTTGGCCCACGCGCCGCCCCGCTCGCGCCGGACGGCGTTGGCCAGCACGCCCACCTCGCTGCCGTCGCGGTGGCGCAGCAGCAGAAAGATCTCTTCCGCGCGGCCCTGCAGGCGAACGAGAGGAAAGAAGTGCGTCTGGTAGAAGATGCGCGCGCCCACGCCCATCAGCCCCTCGATGAGCGTGCCCTCCAGCTCGCCGCGGCCGTAGCCCAGCATCTCCGACAGCGTGGCGTTGGCGCAGGTGATGGTCCCGTCGTCCGCGAACGAGACAAAGCCCGCCGGGGCGTGGTCCAGGAGCTCGGCGGCCCCCCCGCCGTC
Source organism: Longimicrobium sp. (assembly GCF_036280135.1). Lineage (GTDB taxonomy): Bacteria > Gemmatimonadota > Gemmatimonadetes > Longimicrobiales > Longimicrobiaceae > Longimicrobium. Next base: position 7,749 of record NZ_DASURI010000815.1, on the reverse strand, counting down.
CACCGCGTCCGCCATCCCCCAGTCCGTCACGCGGCGAGGGCCGGCTGCAGGTAGTGGCGCATGAGCTCGATGGTTTCCTCGGGGTGGCTCATGTGCGGGCAGTGCCCCGTGGCGCGCATCACCCGCAGCGTGCTGCCGGGAAGGGCGCGGCTCAGGTACTCGCCCACCTCCACGGGCGCCACCATGTCGTCGGAGCACTGCAGGATGAGCGACGGCACCCGCAGCCGCCCCAGGTCGGCGCGGTTGTCGGAGAGGAAGGTGGCCTGGGCAAAGCGGCGCGCCACGACGGGGTCCGTGGAGCAAAAGCCGGAGGTGAGCTCTTCGCCCAGCTCCGGCCGGTCGGGGTTCTTCATGATGGCGGGCGCCAGGAAGTTGGCCCAGCCGATGAAGTTGTGGTCCATCATCTCCAGCAGCCCCTCGATGTCGGCCCGCTCAAAGCCGCCCACGTACGGCGGGTCGTTGATGTAGCGCGGCGACGGGCCGATGAGCACCAGCCGCTCGAAGCGCTCCGGCTCCTGGTTGGCCGCCAGCACGGCCACCATGCCGCTGACGGAGTGGCCCACGAGGATGACGTCGCGCAGGTCCAGGGCGTGGACCACGTCCAGCACGTCGCGCGCGTAGCCGTCCAGCGTGGCGTATCGCTCCGGGTCGTACGCGGACAGGTCGCTGTGGCCCGAACCCACGTAGTCCAGCAGGACGATGCGGTAGTCGTCCTCGAAGGCGGGCGTCACCAGCCGCCACATGTTCTGGTCGCACCCAAATCCGTGCGCGAACACCATGGGCTGGGTGCCGCGCCCGAACACCTTCACGTTGTTGCGCGTGAGGACGTCCTGCGTCATGTCCAGTTTCTGCAGAAGGTTGCCGATGCTGCTGACGGTTCCCCGCCTGCAAGCATCGTGCGCCGTGTCAGGGTTTTCTGAACAGGCGAACCCTTGCGACCCCGTGACGCGCCCCCTGATTACCGCGCCCGCCGCGGAATGAGGGACGGTAGGGTGCGGCGCGAAGACTCTTGCAGAACGTCTGTACAAGGGAAATATTCTTTTCGCGACGTTAAATACAAGTCGCACTCCCTTCTCTTCATGGAGGCCTCCATGCGTTCAGCCCCCCGCCTGACCCTGTCGCTCCTGGCCGGGCTTGCCCTCGCGGCGTGCTCCGACCCCGTCACCAGCCCGCGCGCCTCCATCGACGCGCGCGGGCCGTCCGGCATCTGCGACGACGATACCGACATCCTCAACAGCACGGCCCTGTTCATCTGCGGCCCGGGAGACCCGATCGACGGCGGAGGCGGGGATACGGGCGGGGGTGGTGGAGGGGGCGGAGGCGACACCGGCGGGGGTGATACCGGCGGGGGCGGGACGACCGATCCCTACGCGCCGCCGCCGCAGCCGTTCGACTACGATACCAGCCTGCCCATCTACTGGGGCGGATCGAGCAGCACCTGGTACTCGTGCGGCCAGACCACCAAGGCGTTCTGGGGCTACAGCAAGGACGTGACGTGGGGAACCACCATCTACCTGTCCGGCATCACCGTGCCGGGCACGCGGGTGAACTGGCGCATCTACGACGCGAACGGGCAGCTGCAGATCTCGCATCTTTCGCAGCCGTCGCGCAGCAACTGCGTGGTGCACCACGAGCCGGAGGGGGTGAGCACGTGGGGGCTCGTGCCGGGGTACTACTACCTGTACGCGTCGTACATGGGGCTGCAGGGCGCCTACGGCGTGGACAGCGCCAGCGGCTACCCGGTGGGTGTCCAGGGCAAGTACATCGGCGCCCTGCGCGTGCGCTGAGCTGGAGCGTCCTTTGGGGGACGAAGCAGGAACGGCCACGGATCGCGCGATCCGTGGCCGTTTTGTCCTGCACGTCCGCCGCCCGTGCGGCAGGCGGTCAGATGGTGCAGACGCGCGTGCCGGGGCAGCCGGGGCCGCAGGTGCCGCCGTACTGGCAGGTGGCCACGCGGCCGTCGCAGGTGCCCACCTGGCTCCAGTGCCCGTGCACGGTGCCGCGCTCCCCGCGCCCGGACGCGTCCGTCTCGAACGTCTCCACCGCCAGCCGGTCCAGATCGAGCTTGACCTTGTTCATGGGGCCTCTCCGCGTGAAGGGGTAAAGGAGGTCGACCGGAACACATCCAGCACAGTTCTGTCGATCTGCGGAATGTGTCTGGATACGTGAATGTATTCCGGGGTATGGTCCCGGCGCAACGCGTGTCGTGGTGCATCGCCGCGGTGCACCGGCGCACCCTCCCGGCCGGAGCGAATGAATTCGCCGCTGGAAGGGCACGAAGTCCGCCTGCGCGGACTGCCCCAGAGGCGAGCGCGCGGGTACACCGTCGCCCCCTCCCAGCCGAGCGGCTAAAGTCGCCGCAACGACGGCGGAAAGCCTCGCAAACTGCGCGAGGCTTCAACTGCGTGAACTCCGCCCCGGTGCACGACATCGGACGCGTGCTGGGGCACTCCGCGCGGGCGGACTTCGCGACTTCCAGCGGAGATTTCCGTCCGCTCCTGAACGGCGCCGGCTCCGCTCCGGTGCACTCGGACGGCGTGCGGCACGGGCTGTCGGCGCAGGCCGACATTGCGGTGTCACAGCCGCGATTCCAATCGCGGGGGCTGGATGCCGGACGACGTGCACGATCTCTCCCGTGACGGGACGATCGGCTGGGACTTTGCCTCTCGCCACGGTACTCGCCCGGTCTGGACCCGTCGGCGAAGGCCGACATCACGTGTTCGGTGCCGCGATTTCAATCGCCGGGGCTGGGCGCCTGCTCGTCCGCCCTGATCCTGAATCCCCCGATCCGCATCGTCCGACCGCTCGATCCATCGCGTGGAATCGCTCCACCTGCATCACCCGGGATCGCGATCCGCGCTCTCGCATCACCTGATCCGCATCACCCGATCCGCATCATCCGAGATCGCGATCCGCGCTGTCGCATCCGCCCCATCCGCAGCGCCGGGCGATACCTTCCCATCCGCCGTGCCTTCCGCAATCTTTATCCGCCCCCCCCACGCGGTCGTGCTCGATCGCCCTCCGCGCGACCGCGTTCGGCGCGGTCCCCGACCTACCCAGGCGCTCCCATGAAGACGGCGCTCCTCCTGCTCCCCCTGGGCCTCCTGGCCGCCGCGCCCCTCGCGTCGCAATCCGGCGCGCCGCCGCGGACCGGGCGCGAGTGGCTGGCACAAGCGGAGCGGCTGGAGAAGGCGGGCGACGACGCCGCCCTGCAGGCCTCCGAGCGCGCGCTGGCGCTGCTCACCGCGCCGGCGGACCGCGATGCGCGCAGGAAGGCGCTGGGCATCCAGTGCTGGGGCCGCGCCGGCGCGGTCGACCCCGATTCGCTCATCGCCCTGGCGCAGCGTGGGGAAGCCGAGGCGCGGGCCGCCGGCGACGCGCGCGAGGCCGCCAACCTGCGCGCCTGCCGCGGCTACGGGCTGGAGGGCGCGGGGCGCGTGAACGAGGCCGCCCCCGAGTACGAGGCCACGGTCACGGAGGGCCGCCGCCTGCGCGACGACCGCCTGCTGGCCCTGGGCCTCATGCTGCGGGGCGAGCTGCGCTACTACCGCGGCGACATGGCCGCGGCCCTTTCGGACCTGACGGAGTCGTACCAGCTGTACGTGCGCCTGGGCCAGGAGAGCCGCCAGCGGCACACGCTCAACGACATCGCAAACCTGTACTCCGACCGGCGCGTGGGCGAGTACGACCGCGCCATCGAGTACTACCGCCAGCTGCTGGCCAGCCACCAGGCCGCCGGCAACCAGCCCGGCATCAGCACGGCGTACTTCAACCTGGGCACCACGCTCGACACCAAGGGCGACCCCACCGCCGCGCTGCCGTACCTGCTTCGCTCGCTGGAGATCGAGCGCCGGCGGGGCGACGCGGGCGAGGTGGCCGTCGTGGAGCGCGCCCTGGGCGGCGTGCTGGTGCGCATGGGCCGGCCGGCGGAGGCCCTTCGCCGGCTGGACGCCTCGCTGGCGTACTTCGAGCGCATGGGCGAGACGGACGGCGCGGCGCGCACCCGGCTCACCCGCGGCATCGCCCTGCGCGCGCTGGGCCGCCCGGCCGAGGCGCTGGCGGAGCTGGACCGGGCGCGTCCGCACTTCGACTCCATCCAGAACCCGAGGTTCCTGGAAAAGCTGCACGACGAGCGGGCGCAGGCCCTGGCCGCCACGGGTGACTGGCGCGGCGCGTACCAGGCGCGCGGGACGCAACTGCGGCTGCAGGCGGAGCTGGCCGACCAGCTCAAGCAGGAGCACACGTCGCGGCTGCGCGTGCAGTTCGACACGGAAAAGAAGGAGACGGAGAACCGCGCCCTGCTGCGCGAGAACCGCCTGCGGGGCCAAGCGCTGGCGGCCGGGGCGCGCGTGCGGCGGCTGCAGGCCGTGGTGATCGCGCTGGCCGTGGGGATCATGGGCGTGCTGGCGGCGCTGGTGGTGCGGCACGTCTCCGCCGCGCGGCAGATGCGGACGATGGCGATGACGGACGAGCTCACGCGCCTGCCCAACCGCCGCCACCTGCTGGCCGTGGCCCACGAGCGCCTGGCCGATGCGCGCCGCGCGGGCACGCCGCTGAGCGTGCTGGCGCTGGACGTGGACCACTTCAAGCGCATCAACGACACCTTTGGCCACGACGTGGGCGACGCGGTGCTGCGGCGCGTGGCACAGGCCGCGCGCGGAGCTCTGCGGCACGACGACCACATCGGGCGCACGGGCGGCGAGGAGTTCGTGGTGGTGCTGCCCCACGCGGACGCGGGGCAGGCGGTGGACGTGGCGGAGCGCCTGCGCGTGGCCGTGGAGCGCCTGGACTGGAGCCACGTGGACGCCGCCCTGCGCGTGACGGTGAGCGTGGGCGCCGCCGAGCGCATCCCCGCGGACGGCGACTTCGCCTCCCTCGCCCGCCGCGCGGACGATTCGCTCTACCGCGCCAAGGAAGCCGGCCGCAACCGCGTCGCCCTGGCATAGGGGCGGGAGGGCGGATGCGGATCAAAGGGCACCGATCGCATTCCTTGCTCGGACTTCTGCCACGCCGAATCGGCCCGCGGAGCCAATCCGTCACCCCACGCATGCGTCATCCCGCGGAGCCGATCCGTTACCCCACGCATGCGTCATCCTGCAGAGCCGGCTCGTCACCTCACGCGATGCGCAATCCCGCGGAGCCGCCCCGTCAGCCGACCAATGCGTAGCGCGGAGCGAGTCCATCAACCCCGCGACGCGTCATCCTGAGGAGCGCCCGCGCGATCCCGCCCGTTGCACAGGCCTTGGGCGCGACGAAGGATCTTGCGTCCTGGCCACGGGGCCGGCTCTCCAGGCGGGAGCCGGCCCTGCGTGTTTTCCGGCGATGCGTTCCGTCGCGGGCGAGTCCAACGCGTGAGGCGCGCACCCGGCCCCGGCGAATGAATTCGCGGCTGTGAACCCGCAATGTCGGCCTGCGCCGACAGCTCGTGCCGCGCGCCGTGTCATGTGCACTCAGGCGGGCATCGCACTGTCCAGAGCGAATGAATTCGCCGCTGGAAAGGCACGAAGTCCGCCTGCGCGGACTGCCCCAGCCGCGCGCCAGTTCGTGTACACCGGGGCGACGTCCGCGCCGTTGAGGCCTCGCGCACTTCGCGAAGCTTTCCGCAGTGGTTGCGGCGACTTCAGTCGCTCTGGCGCACATCCGGCCCTCCCGCCCCGAATCCGCGAAATCATCCCACGGCTCCCCGTCCCGTCGCGCGCGAAAACCGTTGCGCGGACGCAGGAGGCGGAGCATCTTGCGTGCTCCACGCCCGGAGAAAATCCGCCGCTTTTCGTGAAGCGGATCCGCTCCCGGAATCCGCATCCCCCACCCTCGTTCCCGGGAGGCCGTCGCTCCACATCCGCCACCGCCGGAAGAAAATGCAATCCCGTCACATTCGCCCGCCCACAACCCCCCGGATTCCATGAACGATCCGTCCGTGCTGGACGACCGCCGCGAGCTGCGCGCGCTGCTGTGGGACGCGTGCGAGCTGGAGCACCAGCTCATGCTGCAGTACCTGTTCGCCGCGTTCACGCTCAAGAAGTTCGAGGACGACAGCTGCACCCGCGACCAGCTGGAGGCCATCCGCCGCTGGGGCTCCACCATCATGGTGGTGGCGCGGCAGGAGATGGAGCACCTGGCGCTCGCCAACGGCATCCTGAGCGCCATCGGCGAGGACCCGTTCTTTCCCCGCGACAACATCCCCCTGCGCAGCCGCTACTTCCTGGGCGAGCACCGCGCCAAGGCGGCCGCCGCCGCCGCGGAGGAGGCCGGCGGCGTGGACCCGGGGCCCACGCCAAAGGACATCGAGTTCCGCTGGGAAAAGTTCAACCGCGACACCATGGCGCGCTTTGTCTGCGCCGAGAGCCCGGACTGGCGGCACGTGCAGGGCACGGCCATGTACCCGTCGTGGTGCTTCGCGGACCCTGCCGCGGACCCCGCCCTTCGCCTGTCCGCCGCCTCGGGCCAGGCGCCGCTCAAGCTGTCGCGCTCGCACGTGGACGAGCTGGTGCGCGCCGTATCGAGCAAGGGGCTGTTCGCGTCCATCCCCGTGCACCCGGGCGCCATCCAGGAGCTGTACGGCAAGATCGACGCGTTGCTGAAGAAGCACCCCGAGTACTTCAAGGGCGTGCCGGACCGGCAGGTGTTCATCCCCGTGGAGTACCAGATCTCCGTCATCAAGATCACGGACTACGTCTCGGCCAGCGCCGCCATCGACCAGATCGTGGAAGAGGGCGAGGGGATCGAGACGCCGCCGGACTACGAGTCGCACTTCGCGCGGTTCTGGGGCGTGTACCAGGAGCTGCTGCAGATGCTGCCCACGGGCTTTGATCCCGCGCTCCCCGTGGCGATGAACCCGCTGCCCGACGAGAGCTGGATCCCGTACACCCGCGCCGTCTCGGAGCTGCTGGACGACGCGTACGTGGTGCTGCTGTACGTGCTTACGTCGCTGTACCGCAACTACGGCGGGCGCGACCGTCCGCCGTACCTTACCGAGGCGCTGCAGAACGTGGCGTTCGGCCCGTTCATGACCATGATCGTGCGCCCCGTCGCCGAGGTGCTGGTGCACCTGCGCATCCACGAGGGCGGCACGGAGACGGCGGGCCCCGTCTTTCAGCTCACGGACGAGCAGGAGGAGCGCATCTGGCCCCGTCCCTCGCTGCCCGACGTCCCCGGCGCCGGACTGGTGCCGGGCCGGCCCGGCAGCCACCGCACGGAGGAAGAGCGCGAGGCGATCACGGGGGAGCTGGACGACATCGACTTCATCCTGGGCCGCATGGACGCGCTGTGCCGGCGCCTGGCGGAGCTCTCCGGCGAGGCGAACGACGCCGAATCGGCGGAGCTGGTCTCGCAGCTGTCCACGGCCCTCGTGGAGCAGGCGGACGAGGGGTGGGCGCGCGGGCGGCTGGCGTACGTGCGCGAGAGCGCCGAGGCCATGGCCAACAACGTCCGCCGCATCTACCAGGTGGGGCAGCTTCCCCAGTTCAACGTCCAAGTGGAGTGGCCCCTATGAGCGCCCCGACGCAGAACGGCCGCATCGCGCAGCTGCTGGAGCTGGAGTTCGGCGGCTACTTCATGGCGCGCCTGGCCACGGACCCGGACCCCACGGGCGAGGAGCGGGGGATCAGCGGGTACACGATGGCGCTGGTTTCCGAGCCGCCGCTGGACCAGACCATCCGGCTGCAGCTGGACCCGGACGGACCGTTGCGCGTGCGCGACCACAACCCCGTCCGGGTGATGGACACCGGCAAGCAGGACCTGGTGCAGGTG
>NZ_DASURI010000814.1:0-9651 GCF_036280135.1 Longimicrobium sp. | reverse complement strand
GTCCCGACTGAAAGCCCGTTCAGCACAGCTGCGTGTGCAGATCGCGAAACATCGGATGAGGATCCGCCGCACGACGTGGTTGTGTTCGACGACGCAGCGCTCCCCGCGTCCGCAGCGCCAGCGGGTTTCCGCGGCCGCGTGCGCATCGTGGCAAGTGAAGCTGACCTGAGCGACGCCGACCTGCTGCGCGAGCGGCTGGTGGAGGAGATGCTGGCGACCGTGACCGACGAGGAGGGACAGCTGCTCTTCGCGACGGCCACCACCTTCCTCAACAATGGCCAGTACCAGAGCGCGGAGATCATGTTTTCAGCCGCGATGCAGATCCCCGACCTGCGCCTGGCGGCATGCGAAGGACTGATGGAGGCGCTGGTTTCGGCGGAGCGGTACACGGAGGCAGTGTCGACGGCCGCGCGTGCCGAGCGGATCTTCGCGCGCGATGCCGATGCGCTTCTTGGCGTCGTGTACTGGCACGGCGTCGCCGCCCAGGCGCTTGGCGACGCTGACGCGGCGCGCGCCTGCTTCGCGCGAGTGCTGGCTCACCCCGCGCACGTGCACTTCCCCGAGCTGGCCGCGCGAGCGGCGGCCCTCGGCGGATGATTCCGGTACACGAGGCCAGGGACGCGTTCGTCCTCCGCCTGTTAGCCGACGCAGAGCGCCATGCGGCGGACGGACGGAGCCGCGAGGCGATGCTCCTCCTGGGGTGGGCATCGCGCGCCGCGTCCCATGACGCGGTGCCGTCCGTCCTTCTCGCCTACCACCGCATCCGTGCTACGAGGTCTGCAACCGCCAGCGCCGGGGCCACAGCGGAACAGGGTGATGCGGACCTACCTGATGCCGTTCCGCATGGCGCCCGCCAAGTTGAGACGGATGCCCTGGGCTTTCCGGTGCCGCAGTTTCCCACCCGCGTGCCCGAGCTGGACCGGTGCGCATTCGTCCCCCGAGTTCCGCTTCCGTCACCCGCGCGCGAAGTACGAAACGATGCACAGGTTCAACGGCGCCTGCAGCCGCGGATTCTGACGGCGGTGGCGATCGCCGGTGCGGCAGCGATCACGCTCTTCTCGACAGGCCGCGTTCGGGCCCCCGCAGGCGCGGTGGTGTCCCAGGAGGTGGTGGCGGAGGCCGGTGCTGCGCTCCGGGACGGGGACGCGGTGCGGGCGCTGGCGCTCGCCGACCGTGTTTCCGACCCGGCCCCGGAAGTTCTACTCCTGCGCGGGCGCGGACGCCTCGCGCTCGGCGACACGCTGGTGGCGGCGGAGAATCTTTGGGCCGCCGCCAGCCACTCACGCGCGACAGCGGCGGAAGCACTCGAAGCGGCGCGTCTGCTTGCCTCGATTCCTGGCCAGGAGGACGCCGCCGCTGATGCGTACGTCAGCGCGTTCTCGGCGGGGTTGCCGCGCGGGCATTGGGCAGAGGCCATCGACGCCCTCCGCCGGGCTGGACGGGCGGGAGAGGCGGGCCGACTGACCGAACTCCTGCGGAGGGACGTAGGTGACCGTTCAGCGGACCGCCGAGTTGACGTAGCCAGCGATCCGGGCGAAGTCCGCTGAGGTTCGCATACGGGCGGCAAACTGCCTGAGAACCGGGAAGGCGGGTGCGAGTTCGTGCGCGAGACGGACCAGGCCCCACCAGCTGTCATGGAACTTGGGTACATCCCGTCGCAGCAGCAGCGCGGTGGCGAAATACTCCCCCGCTGGGAGGGATGTCACGTCGAGACGCGCACTCTCGCCGCCCGTCAGCACCGCTGAGCAGATCGAGCGGAGGAGCGTTTTGTTCCGCTGTTCCAGCGCCGCGGCGAGTGCCTTGGGAAACTGACTGAAAAAAGAGGCCAGCTCCGGGTCATCCGTGGACCCGGGGGGCAGCGTCGGCGGACGGATCGACTCGAGGTCGGACCTGGCGCTCCCGGATTCACCGAGATAGGTGTGTACGAAAGCTCGAATCGAGTGAGTGCTGGCGAGCAGGTACGGTGCGTCCCGCATGTAATCCGCCTGATCATCCGCCGCTTCCAGCACGTGGATGCACCGTCCGCATGCGGAGCGCTTTGCTTCCGTGGTGCCTGGCAGGAAGAGCCGCGTGAACGAGGCCATTGCCCAGTCCAGGAGATAATCCCCCCTGACGGAGTAGGGAGCGTCCCCGAAGCCCTTCGAGTATTCCACTTCCGCGGAGTCGACATCACCGATGCGTGAATAGGCGTTCCCGCGCGATCTGCGCAGACGTGAATGCAGGGCAGGGATCGCCACGATCTCGGATGCGATCGGTTTCGCCAGGTCGGACGTGAGCCGGGCCCAATCAGCCGCGAGGATGGCGCGGTTCAGGGCGTCCTGGTGCCTTGTAAACAGCTTCTGCGCGGTTTCTTCGCTCATCCAGCGACGCTGGTGGGAGTGATCTCCACGATGATCATCGCTTCTGCTCTTCCGACATCTGTGGGTGTTTTCCTGCCCCTCACCGGATGATCGTCTGCAGGATCTATCCCGTTATGATCGAGCGCAGTTCCGCCATGAGAGAATCCGGCTCGTTCGCATGTGCCATCGCATCCTCCTCCCGCACCTCTCCGCGGATGACGAGCTCCGCGAGGGAGCGCTCCAGCGTGACCATCCCCGAGGCGCGGTCACCCAAGTCGCTCCTCAGGGACGGCAGGTTCCCGTCCCTGATCTTGTTCACGGTGGAACTGCTCCGGAGCAGCACCTCGAATGCCGCGATCCGTCCCGTGCCATCCGCGCGCGGAACCAGCGTCTGCGCGATCACGCCCTGGATCACGCCCGCGAGCTGCCGGCGCGTGGCCTCTTCGCGCGCCGGCCCCACCAGTCCGAGGAGCCGCGCGATCCCGCCGGGCGCCGACTTCGCGTGCGCGGTCGTGTAGACGAGATGGCCGGTTTCCGAGAGCGCCAGCACCTGCCGAAGTACGCTCGCCTGGCGAACCTCTCCGAGGGCGATCACGTCCGGGTCCTGGCGCAGCCCCGCGCGCGCCGCGGATGCGTAGGACCGGGCATCCGATCCCACCTCGCGCTGCGAGATCACGCAGCCGCGCTCCTGGAACGCGAACTCCACCGGGTCCTCCACGGTGAGGATCACCCCCGCGCGCCGGTCGTTCACCTCGTTGATCATGGCGGCCATCGTCGTCGACTTCCCCGCGCCAGTGGGGCCAACCACCAAGACGAGTCCGTTCGGCAGGTCGAGCAGGCCCTTCACCGAGGCGGGCAGCCCCAGCTCGTCCATGCCGGACGGCGGCGGCGGCACCCGCCGGAACACCGCCGCGGGCCCGCGCTGCTCGAAATACGCGTTGACTCGGTAGCGCCCGAGGGTTTCGCCGGCGTCGTACGAGTAGTCCACCTCGCGCTCCGCCTCCCAGCGCGCGTGGAGGTGCCGGGGCATCGATCCCAGGATGAGAACGCGGAGCTCGTCCGGCGTCAGCTCGCGCACGCCGTCCGCCTCGCTCCGGCGGACCGGGACGACGCGGCCGTTGCACCGCACGCGCGGCAGCCCGCCTGGGACCAGGTGCAGGTCCGATCCATCGCTGAGGACCACGGCTTCGAGGTAGACGTCGATCGGGTTCGCGTGCGGCATGGGGGCTGACGGAGAGGTTCGTCGTCCGGTGGAAAGCACCCGGGGTACCAGCCCATGTACCGCTCACCCGCGTGGACGGTTCGCGCGGGCAGTTCCATGCCTGAGCTTCCCCGAGATGCACCATCCACTTCTCACCTGGACGACGCGGGCAACGGCAACCGCGTGTATCCTCGCGCTGCTCTCAGCCTGCGGAACGCTCGGCGGGCGCGGGGCGGCGTTCCGAGCCGATGAAGGCCCGTTCCTCTCGCCCGGCCCCCTCCCCGGAGCGCAGGACGCGACGCTCCGCGCCACGCCCGCGCTCCCCGCAACCGCGACCGGCCGCCCGGGCGCCGCGCTTCCCGCGGGGGTGCCCGGGATGCCCGCTGGGCTGACCGCCAGCCAGGGAACCGGCGTGCTCCCGGGCGGCGGAATGCCCGGCATCGGCCCCGTGCACGGCCTGGTCATCCCGGTGTCGCTCGGCCCGAGGATCCCGTTGCGGGACGACCTGGCCCTCACCCGCGAGTTCTTCGGCCCGGAGCCGGGGACGGCCGGCCCCACGCTGGTGGAGCAGATGAGGAGCGTCTCCGGTGGGCTGTTCAGGCCCAGCTTCGAGGTGCTTCCGTCGCTCGTGGACTCGCGCCAGAACGTCCTCTCCGCCTCCCCGTCCCCGCGGCAGCTGATGACGTTCGCACAGGCGGTCCTCGAGACGGTGGCGGAGCGAACGGACCTTTCCCGCTTCGACAACGACGGGCCGGACGGTATCCCGGCTTCACGCGACGACGACGGGCGCCTGGACTTCCTCGTGCTGGTGGTGGAGTCGGATGTCTCGTTCCCGAGCGTCACCCTGCGCCAGGATTTCACCGTTTCCACGCCCGCCGGGCCCGTCCGGAGCGGGGCCATCCACGTCCTCTGCCTGTCCCGGAGCGAGGTGGCTGACGTACGCCCCGCGATCGGGCTCTGGCTGGACGCCCTCGGACTCGACCCCGGCGAGCGGTTTTTTCCTTCGACGTTTTCGCGCGGCATCTCGTCCCTGGCGCGGGCGCGCCTGGGATGGCTGCCGGTCGAGCCCGTCCTGGACCCCGGGACTGCCCCGGTGGACAACGGCAAGGCGCTGCTGTTCCCGCTGCAGGACCTCGCCGCCGGCGCGGGGTTCTGGCTGGTGGAGCGGGACGGTGACCGCGTCTTCGTCTCGCGGGTAGCGCGCAAGGCGGATGGCCACTTCTTCGCGACGGAGGCGCACACCGTCCGACCTGGCGAGGGGCAGGTCCTCCCGCTTACCCGGCAGTTCGGGGAGCGAGGATCCCGGGTGGTGGTGCGCTGGCCCGAAGGCGCGGCCGCGCCCGAAGCGGAGCTGGTGAGCGTTCCCACGCGGCCGGCCGACCCCGTCCCGCTCCGGCGCCAGTGACCAGGCGCGTAGTGAGGCGGCGCGCGGCGGGGGCTGCCGGGCTGGCTTTGGCGGTGGTGGCGACCGCCAGCGCGAGCTTCGGGCGCACGCCGGCGGCGGACGTGGAGATGCACGCCGTGCTCGACAGCGTGGACGCTCGGCTCCGCCGGCTTGAGAGGCGCCTGGGGATGCCGTCCGCCGGCGCCACGGACGAAGCCCAGGCGTTTCGCGCGCACTACGCGGCGCTTCGCGCGCGGGAGCAGGCGGTCGCGCGGCGCGCAGAGGAGCTGCTGCGGTTCGTTCCGAGCGCGTCACCAGTACCGGGCGGCGTGATCACGAGCGCCTTCAGCCCGGGTCGCTACCACCCGATCAAGCAGCGGGTGATCCCGCACGTCGGCCTGGACATCGCCGCGCCGCACGGGACGGCCGTGCATGCAGCCGCCGACGGCGCCGTGCTGGCGACGGCGTCCCATCCCACGTACGGGCTCACCGTGGACCTGCGCCACGGCGAGTCGGGATTCATCACGCGCTACGCCCACCTGTCCCGGATCGCCGTGCGGCCGGGGCAGGCAGTCCGTCGCGGTGACGTGATCGGCAGCGTCGGAAGCACGGGTCTGTCAACCGGGCCACACACGCACTACGAGGTGTTCTTTCAGGGCTGGCGCCGAGATCCCATCGACTTCCTGCCGCCCGGCCGGCTCGCGGCCGACGCGCTGCTCGGAGCAGACTGATGCCCGCAGTACACGATCGACACCATCAATCCCCAGCGGCCCGCGCCGAAGACGGCGGCGGGCCGCTTCCTTTTGCGGGGCGCCCCGTGCGCCCCGGACTTCCGACACCAGAAAGGAGACCCATGCATCCGGCATCCCGGCGCCGCGCCGGGTACACGATCGCCGAGGTGATCGGCGCGGTGCTCCTCATCACCATCCTGCTTGCGATGGCCGGGCCCGACATCGCCCACGCGCTGCGCGTGCGGCGGGCGGAAGCCGTGCTCAGAAACGACTTGCACAATGCCGCGAACGTCTGGGAGCAGGCCTACATGACCGAGGGCCGGTACCCGGCCTTCGATGTCCTGCTGGCGCGCGGGCTCCCGATCTCCTCCGGGATCGCCGTGGATTCGCAGGCCGTCACCGGGGAACGCGTGTACCTCCGGCTCCGGCACGTGGCGACGGGCCAGCTCTGCGCCCTGGACTACTCGCGGTCGTCGGCGGTGGCACGCAACAAGTCGGATTGCTACGCCGGCGGCCAGGAGCGGGACACGGCACTCGCGCTGACACCGGAGCTCCCGCCTGCCCCGTCCACGGATACCTTCCGCATCGAGCCGCCCTCGCCCCCGGACACGGCGGAGAACGACCTCGCGCTGGCCAGCCCGGGTGTAGATAACCCCGCGGCCCAGACGGCGCTTCCCGGGGAAGCGCGCACGCAGACGTTCATGGTCGTCAACCGGAGCCCCATCCCGCGGACGTTCCGGTTCGAGACTGGGAGCAGCAGCCCCGCCGTGGTGCCCGCGCCGGGGGCGCCGGAGCCGGTCACGCTCCCGCCCGGGATCCCGCGGGCCGTGCCGTTGTCGTACCAGGTCGCCTCCGACGCGCTCGCGGATGCATCGTCCGTGATCCCGCTGCGGGTGATCGACGCGGGCGACGAGCGCTGGTCTGCAACTGGGACGTTCACCGTCTCGGCTGGGCTGCTCCTGGCCAACCCCTCCGTCGAGCTCGACGGACCGGCCGAGCGGGTGGAGGACGCGGGCCAGGAGTTTGAGGCCGTCTGGACCGTGACGAACCGGACCAATGCCGCCCGCGTGCTGATGATCACGATCGCGCCGAGCTCGCCCGGGCACGTGCGGCTCGTGTCGGTGAGCGGCGCGGGGAGGCGGCCGTTCGCTCCTGGCGAGACGCGTGTGGTCAGGGCGCGCCTGCGGTTGGCCACCGAGGTGGACGGCGGGACGCGCAGCAACGTGGTCGTGGGTGCGTTCGACGCGGAGGCCCCCGCCTATCGCGCCTCCGCGGCGCTCGCCGCCGAAACCCGCGCGGTGCTCGCCCCGCCGGTGATCACGCCGCCAGCGGCTCGAACCGCGGACCCCGGCACGGAGTTCACGCTGGCGTGGACGGTCCGCAACGTGAGCAACCAGGCGAGGAACTACCAGGTGTCGCCCGCGGTCGCGAACCCGTCGCATCTGGAGATCGTCCGCTCCAGCGGCACCGGGCCGCAGGCGATCGCGCGCGGCGAGGCGCTGGAGGTGGCTGTTACCTACAGGGTTCGCGCGGGTGCGCTCTCCGGGCAGACCAGTGCCTTGACGCTGTCGGCGGTCGACCGTGAAGCCCCCGTTCATCGCGCCGAGGCGGCCGTCACCGTGGGAACGAACACGGTCCTGGCCGCTCCACAGGTGAGCCCGCCCGGGGCGCAATCCGCGCGTCCCGGCGAGGAGCTTGTCGCGACGTGGACGGTGCGAAACGCCACGAATGCGCCCCGCGTCCTCACGATCGAGCCCACCGTTCCTGATCAGGCTGACGTGGCGGTCGTCTCCGCCGCCGGAGCAGGTGAGGTGACGTTCGGCGCTTTCGAGGCACGGCCGGTGACGGTGCGCTACCGCGTCCGCGAAGGGTCGCTCGCCGGCTCGAAGGCGGCGCCGGTACTAGCTGTCAACGACAAGCTGAGCCCGGCGCACCGGACGAACGCCGCCTTCGAAGTCACCACCGCCGCGGACGTTCGCGATCCGGTGCTGTCCGCCCCCGCGGACCTCTGGCTGAACCCTGGCAGCACGAGCACGGTGGTCTTCCGGCTTACCAACCGGAGCAACCTCGCCCGGACGTTCACGTTCACTGCGTCGACGTCCAACGCGGCCGCCGTTGCCGATCCGGCTGAGCCCCGCGCCGTCACCCTGCCCGCGTTCGCCTCGGCCGACGTGCTCGTGCAGGCCGCGGTTCCCGCCGGGGCGATCGGACGCGCGCAGGGCACGGTAGTCCTCGGTGCTGTGGATTCCGAGCAGCCCGCGCGCACGGGGGAGGCGCGGTTTCTGGTCACGGTCAACACCGTGTACCTGCCGCCCTCGCTCACCTGGAAGCCGGCGCGAAGCATCCGGCCGGGAAGCACGGTCACGGACACCGCGATGCTCGTCAACCGCAGCAACGTCCCCGTGGAGTTCTGCTTCCGGACGGGAGTTGCCGCGGGCAGCGCCGCGCCGGGTGCGGTTGTTGAAGAGGCGCCGGCGGCGCCGCCCTGCAGCACGGTGACGCCGGCGGGCACGTCCTCAGCCGCCGTGAGTGTCCCCATAGCGTATACGGCGGACGCGGACGCCCTCGCGGGCCAGAGCAACGTCGTCACGCTGGCCGCGGAGGCGAATGCCCCGGACCCGCTCGCGGCATCCGCAACCCTGGCTGTCACGGCCGAGCTCGTTCTCCAGGCGCCAGTTTGGGATGAGCTCCCGCCGACCCCTCTTCACTCGGACCAGGGGGACCAGCGGCAACTCGGATTCGTCTTTCGCAACACGAGCAACGGCGAGCGGAAATTCTGCGTGGACTTCGTCTCCGCGGACCCCGAGAAGGTCAAGGTCGGCGGATCCGGCCCCCGGTGTGGGATCCGCGTCCGCCCACGCGAGACGTTCCGGCTGACAGAAACACTACATGCGCTTCGCGCATCGCCTGGGACGCGCGTCAGCGCCGTGGTCTATGACGAAGGCCAGGCCGAACTGCGCGCGGAAGGAACATTCCACACCATCGTGCGCGACGTGCGGCCGGTCGCAGAGTGGGTGCCTTCCTCGCCCGTCTACGTGCGCAAGTGGGCCACGTTCGACGCGAGCCGCTCGCAGAGCCCGATCGACGAACCGATCGTCCGCTACATCTGGACGTGGGGACTCTTCATGCAGCGGTGGGATCCAGGGCAGGGCCGGTTCGTCTACACCGGCACCTGGGAAACCGCGCGCGACGAGGAAACCGTGCCGGTGGTGCGGCGAGCATACGACGTCCAGGGGACATTCGAGGTGTGCCTTACGGTGGTGGACGCGGCCGGCCGGAGCAGCGACCCGACCTGCCGGCCGGTAACCACCCTCCGGCCCACCTCGGCGCGGCTCGCGTGGCGCTACCGTGGGTGGTGGACGGACCAGGACTGGTGCCTCGACGTGTGGTGGGACAACCAGTGTGACCGGGAGCACGGAAACGCGAGGTGGGAGATCGACCTGGGCGCCTCGGCCGGTGACGTGCCGATCAAGCAGGCGTACGCGGTTTTCCGCGTTGCGCTGCACAACACGGATGACCCGGACCGCCCCGCCACCATCACCTATACCGGGAACTCAGGGACCACGCCCGCGTGGGGGACCTACTCGTTCGCGCAGGATTTCCCGGCGGCGGTGGGGAAAGCCCAAGACGGCCGGTGGAGGGTGTTGAGCACGACCGGCACTGCCGCGTTCGGGTGGCCCGTGAGCCCCAGCCTCGCGGAGCACCCGCTCGTGCTGAACGTGAACCTTGCAGACGCCACCGGCGCCTTCGACGGCGGGCCCCATTGGGTCCCGGACGCGGTATGGATCACCCTCCACGTCCAGGATGCCTACGACCGCTGGACGAGCGCCTCCGCGTACCGCAATCACGACAAGGGTGCGTGGCGGCGCGCGTACGACACCATCATTGTGGCCGACGCTCCGCCGACAGCGGCCATCCAGGTGGCGGCGCTGGAGGGTGGGCGCTACCGCGCGACCGGCTCGGGCGAAAGCGCGGACGGGCGTGTCGTCGACAGGT
>NZ_DASURI010000813.1:0-5393 GCF_036280135.1 Longimicrobium sp. | reverse complement strand
CCGCCAGGTGCCGCTGGGCCAGGACGGCCACGGCGCCCGCGTCCTCCAGCGCCTGGGTGATGCGGGCCGGCGGATACGCGGCGTCCAGCGGCAGGTACGCGCCGCCGGCCTTCATCACGCCGAGCATCGCCGCCACGGCGTCCGCGGAGTGCTCCGCCAGCACGGCCACGGGCTGGTCCGCGCGGACACCCGCCGCCACCAGCCGCCGCGCGATGGCGGACGCGCGCGCGTCCAGCTCCCCGTACGTGAGCGTCCGCCCCGCGACCAGCAGGGCCGGGCGCTCCGGCGCGGCGGCCGCGTGGCGCTCGAACGCGGCGTGCAGCGGCTCGGGCGCGGCGCTCACGGGGGCGCCCGTGCCCCGCGCGCGCAGGGTGGCGGCCTCGGAATCGTCGCCGTCCAGCAGGCGCGACACGCGCACGTCCGGGTCGGCCGCGGCGCGGCGGAGGGCGGTGACGAAGTGCGCGGCCAAGCGCTCCGCCGTGGGGCGGTCGTACACGTCCGTGGCCCACTCCAGGGCGGGATACAGGTCGTCCCCGGCCTGGTCCACGCTCAGGCTCAGGTCGAACTTGGCCCACTGGTAGTCCAGCTCGCCGTCGCCCTCCAGCTCCGTCTCGCCCAGCTCCACGGACGCGTGCTCCACGTTCTGCAGGCTGAACACGGCCTGGAACAGCGGGTTGCGGCTCAGGTCGCGGGGCAGCTTGAGCTCTTCCACGATGCGCTCGAACGGCACCTCCTGGTGCGCCAGGGCGTCCAGCACCGTCTCGCGCTCGCGGCGGACGAGCGCGCGAAAGGTGGGATCGCCCGCCAGCGACGTGCGCAGGGGCAGCGTGTTGACGAAAAAGCCGATGAGGGGCTCCAGCTCGCGCCGTCCGCGTCCCGCCACGGGCGTGCCCAGGACGACGTCGTCCTGGCCGGCGTGCAGCGACAGCACGGCGCGCCACGCGGCCAGGAGGACGGCGAACAGCGTCGTCTCCTCGCGCAGGGCCAGGGCACGCAGGGGGGGCGCCACCTCCGCCGGCAGGTCGATGTCCATCCGGTCGCCGCGGTGGCTTTCCACGGGCGCGCGGGGATGGTCCGCCGGCAGGTCCAGCACGGGCGGCGCGCCGTCCAGCGCCGCGCGCCAGTGGTCCAGCTGCGCGCGCAGGCGGGCGCCGTCCAGGTAGCCGCGCTGCCACACGGCGTAGTCCGCGTACTGCAGGTCCAGCGGCGGCAGCGGGTCGTCCTCGCCGGCGCGAAAGGCGGCGTACAGCGCGTTGAGCTCGCGGGTGAACACGCCCTGGCTCCACCCGTCGGTGACGATGTGGTGCATGGCGCCCGTGACAACGAACTCCTCCGGCCCCACCACCAGCACGCGGGCGCGGAACAGCGGGCCCGTGGCCAGGTCAAAGCCCGTGTTGGCCTCGTCGCGGGAGATGCGGCGCACCTCCGCCTCGCGCTCCGCGGGGGGCAGCCTCGACAGGTCCTCCACGGGCATGGGGACGGGCGCGAACGGGTGCACCACCTGCACGGCCTGCCCGTCGCGCTCGGCGAAGGTGGTGCGCAGGGCCTCGTGACGGGCACGCAGCCCGTTGAACGCGCGCTCCAGCGCGGCGATGTCCAGGGTGCCGCGCATGCGCCCGGACAGCGGCAGGTTGTAGCCCGCGTTGCCCGGCTCCATGCGGTCCAGCACCCACAGCCGCTGCTGCGCGTACGACAGCGGGAACTCCGTGGGCCCGTCCGCGTTGCGCGGCAGGCGCCGAAGCTCCGACGCGGGCGGCGCGCCGGCGCGGCTCGTCCGCAGCTTCATCTCCAGCAGCCTGCGCTTTTCGGGCGGCAGCTCGGCCAGGCGCTTCAGCAGGTCGGTGCTCACGGGCGCACCGCCTTTCCCCGCGAGGGGCGGATGATGCGCGTCATCACCATCGTCATCCCTCCCCCTCCTCCGCCGCCTCGGCCAGCAGGGCGTCGAGCTCGGCGTCGTCCAGCTCGTCCAGCTCCGCCACGAGGTCGCGCAGGTGCGCGTCGCGCAGGGCGTCCACGCGCGCGGCCATCTCCCGCAGGCGCGGCGTCTCGAAGATCGCGCGCAGCGGCAGCTCGACGTCCAGCGACGCGCGGACGCGGGAGACGAGCTGCATGGCCCGCAGCGAGTGCCCGCCCAGCGCGAAGAACGAATCGTCCGCGCCCACGCGCTCCACCCGCAGCACCTCCGTCCAGAGGGCCGCCAGGGCGCGCTCCGTCTCCGTCGCGGGCTCCGTGAACGCCGCGCGTGCCTCGGTCACGTCCGGCACGGGGAGGGCGCGGCGGTCCACCTTGCCGCTCGTCGTCCGCGGCAGCGCGTCCAGGACGACGAACACGGCGGGCACCATGTGCTCCGGCAGCACCCGCGCGAGGGCCTCGCCCAGGGCGGACGGCTCCGGGCGCACGTCCCCGCGCCCCGCGACGTAGGCCACCAGCCGGTCCTCGCGCGCCACGACGGCCGCCTCGGCCACGGACGGCAGCGCGGCGAGGGCAGATTCGATCTCGCCCGGCTCCACGCGGAATCCGCGCACCTTTACCTGGAAGTCCGTGCGGCCGATGAACTCCAGCACGCCCGCCTCCGTCCACCGCACGCGGTCGCCCGTGCGGTACAGCCGCGCGCCCGGCTCGCCGCTGACGGCGTCCGGCACGAACCGCTCGGCCGTCAGCGCCGCGCGACCCAGGTAGCCGCGCGCCAAGCCCGCCCCGCCGATGCACAGCTCGCCCGCCGCGCCCAGCGGCACCAGGCGCAGCGAATCATCCAGCACGTACAGCCGATTGCCGTCCACCGCTTTGCCGATCGGCACGCCCGCCGCCTCGTCCGCCGCGACGTGGAACGAGGCATCGATGGTCGCCTCCGTGGGCCCGTAGAGGTTCACGACCTCCGCGTCCGTCCATTCGCGCAACCGGCGGACGACGTCGCCCGTCAGCGCCTCACCGCCGGCGTAGACGCGGCGCAGGGACGCGCACTCCGCCAGCCCCGGCTCCTCCGCCAGCACGGCGAGCAGCGAGGGCACGGCCTGCAGCACCGTCACGCGAAAGCGGCGGATGGCATCCACCAGGTACGCCGCGTCGCGATGCCCGCCGGGCTGGGCGATCACGAGCCGCGCGCCTTCCATCAGCGGCGCCCAGAACTCCCACACGGACGCGTCGAAGCCGAACGGCGTCTTCTGCAGCACCGCGCCGTCCACGCCCAGCGGAAAGCGGCGGCACATCCACGCCATGTGATTGGCCAGCGCCCCGTGCGGGATCTCAACCCCCTTCGGAGTGCCCGTCGATCCGGAGGTGTAGATGACGTACGCGATCGATTGCGGATCGACGATGACGGACGGCGCCTCGGTCGATGCGGATTCCGCCGCATCCGCATCCACCGCGATCACGGGCAGACCGGCGGATGCGAGCCCGTCCATCAGCCGCGCCTGCGTGAGGACAACGGAGGGCTGTGCATCCGCCAGCATCCACCCGATGCGCTCCTCCGGCAGATCCGGATCGACCGGCACGTACGCCGCGCCCGCCTTGAGCGCCGCCAGCATGCTGACCGGCATCTCCGGCCCGCGCTCCAGGCACAGCGCCACGCGCGACTCCGCCCGCACGCCCAGCGCGATCAGCCGGTGCGCGAGGGCGTTGGCCCGCGCGTCCAGCTGCGCATACGAGAGCGACCCGCCGTCCCACTCCAGCGCCGTCGCGTCCGGCGTCCGCGCCGCCTGCGCAGCGACCGCCGCGTGCACGAGCTCCGCGCCCTCCGCGGAGCCGGCGGACGCGCCGAGGGCCATCAGCTGCTCGCGCTCGTCCGGCACGAGCAGGGGCACGTCGCCCAGGCGCGCGCCGGGGGCGTGGGCCAGGCCCAGCAGCGCGCCGCGCAGCTGGTGCGCGATGCGCTCGGCGGACGGCGCGTCGAATCGGCGCGCGTCGTAGTTCAGCCGCAGCACCAGGTCGCCCTCCTGCAGCGCGGCCACGAGCGCCAGGGGAAAGTTGGTGCGCTCCAGCGTGGGCAGGGGCGTGACCCGCAGGACGTCGTCCGCACCGCCCTCGGGCGCCGCGCTCACGGGGTAGTTCTCGTAGACGACGATGGAGTTGAAGAGCGCGCGCTCGCGCGGCACCTCGCTCCACCCCTGCACCTCCACCAGCCGCGACTCTTCGTGCTGGCGCAGCTCCACGGCCCGGTGCTGCAGGCCCGTGAGCCAGTCGAGGACGACGGCGTCGGGCGGGACGGCCACGCGGACGGGGATGGTGTTGATGAACACGCCCACCATGCGCTCCACGCCCGGCAGCTCCGCGGGCCGGCCGCTTACCGTAGCGCCGAACAGCACCTCGGGCGTGCCCGCGTGGCGCGCCAGCAGCAGCGCCCACGCGCCCTGCACCAGCGTGCTGAGCGTGAGCGCGTGCTCACGCGCGAACGCCTGCAGCCACGCCGTCTGCCCGGCGTCCAGGTGCGCGTGGATGCCCGCGTGCTCGCTGGTGACGTCGGGGCCGCCGCGGTCCAGGGGCAGCGGCGTGGGCTCCGAAAAGCCGGCCAGCGCGCCGCGCCAGTACGCCTCCTGCGCCGCCGGATCGCGCGCCTGCAGCCAGCCGATGTAGTCGCGGTAGCGCGGCGGCGGCGGCAGGGGGACGGGCCGGCCCGTGCACTCCGTGTGGTAGAAGGCCGCCACGTCGCCAAAGACGATGGGCGCGGACCAGCCGTCCAGGATCAGGTGATGAAAGGCAAAGACGACCACCGTGCGCCCGGCGCCCAGCCGCACGAACGTCAGCCGGATGAGGGGCGCGGCGTTGAGCGCGAAGGCGCGGCGCCGGTTCTGGTCCAGCCACGCGTCCAGCCGGGGGCGCCACGTGCCGTCGTCCGCGCCCGCGTCCGTCCAGTCCAGCGTCTCCACGGGGAGCGGCGCCTCGCGCATCACCACCTGCAGCGGCTGCGGCACGTCTTCCCACAGGAATGCCGTGCGCAGGACGGCGTGCCGGTCCACGGCGCGCTGAAAGGCGCGGGCGTAGGCGGCCTCGTCCAGCGGGCCTTCCACCAGCAGCGGCCACTGCTCCACGTACGCGCCCGTGCCCGGGGCGTACAGCGCGTGGAACAGCAGCCCCTGCTGCAGGGGCGAGAGCGGGTAGATGTCCTCGACGTTCTTGCGGTTCACGGAACTGCGAGTGCGAAAGTGCGAAAGTGCGAGAGTGCGAAAGTGGTGGTTTCGCACGGCACCAGGATCTTGTGTCGAACGGCGGCCCATCCGCGGGCGCGCTCGTGTTTCTGCCGGGTGGGAAGAGTCCGCGTGCGGCGGAGCGCCCCCCATCCCCGACCCTTCCCCCACAAACGGCGTGGGGGAAGGGAGAACTTCATCGGGGCTCGGGGCCTGTCGCGCGTGGCGGACTGTGCCTCGCCCGCGGAGAGCCCCCTCCCCCCGGCCCCCTCC
>NZ_DASURI010000812.1:0-4696 GCF_036280135.1 Longimicrobium sp. | reverse complement strand
CGCCGCCCTGGCCGAGCGCTTCAGCCTGCCGTCGCCCGCGCTGCTGTGGGCCACCGTGGGCGTCATCGCCCCGCCGGCCGACGCGCGGCTGCAGGCCGCCGAGCGCGACGGCGCCACGACCACGCTGCGCTACCAGCTGGGCGCGGACGTGCTGGAGTACCGGGTCCGCAACGGGCGCCTGCAGTCCGTCCGCCGCAGCAGCCGCGGCGGCGTGGCCGAGAGCATCGACCTGGAATACAACGCCAACGGGCTGGCCAGCGCGCGCTACCGCGACTGGGCCGCCTTTCGCACGCTCAACCTGACCCTCGAGTCGGCAACCGATGTATCGTCCTTTCCTGAAGCGACCTGGGCGCCGCCCGGCACGTAAGCCGGCGCTGCTGGCCCTGCTGCTGCTCCCGCTGCTCACCGGCTGCATGTACAGCTTCGTGGGCGGCGGGCTGCCCAGCCACGTGCGTCGCGTGTTCATCGAGCCGTTCGAGAACGAGACGCCGTACCAGACCCTCACGTCGGACCTGCTGCGCGAGATGCAGGACCAGCTGCCGGGCAACCTGGGCGTGCGCCTGGCCTCGCAGCAGACGGCGGATGCCATCGTCCGCGGCACCATCCGCTCGGCCGAGGAGCAGACGACCAACTTCAACCCCACGCCGGACCCCAGCGGCCGCATCACCCGCAACGAGGCGCGGGTGCAGATCACGTTCGACGCGGAGATCTACGACGTGCGGCAGGACACGGTTCTCTGGCGCGGCAACGGCATCACGGCCCTGGGCCTGTTCGATCCCACCCGCGAGGACGTGGACGACGGCCGCCGCAAGGCGCTGGAGGAAGTGGTGCAGAAGCTCGTGGAGGGAGCCCAGTCGCAGTGGTAGACCTTTCGCCGGTTGATGCAACGACGCTGCGCATCGCCTCGCGCGGCAGCGAGCTGGCGCTGTGGCAGTCCCGCGCCGTGCGCGACGCCCTGCGCGCGGCGGACCCGTCGCTCACCGTCGACATCGACGTGATGAAGACGACGGGCGACGTCATCCAGGACGTGCCCCTGGCCAAGATCGGCGACAAGGGGCTCTTTACCAAGGAGCTGGACGCGGCCCTGCTGGAGGGGCGCGCGGACCTGGCCGTCCACTCGCTCAAGGACGTGCCCACGCGCCTGCCGGAGGGCCTCGTTCTCGCCGCTGTCACGGAGCGCGAGGACCCGCGCGACGTGCTGATCCTGCCCCCGGGCGGGTCCGGCGACCTCGACTCCCTCCCGCCCGGCGCCCGCGTGGGGACCAGCTCGCTCCGCCGCCGCGCGCAGCTGCAGGCGCTCCGCCCGGACCTGGCGGTGCTGGACCTGCGCGGCAACCTGAACACGCGCCTGGCCAAGCTGGACCGCGGCGACTACGACGCCATCATCCTGGCCGCGGCCGGCGTGCTGCGCCTGGGCTGGGCGGACCGCATCGCCGCGTACCTCGACGCGCCGGCGTGGCTCCCCGCCGTGGGCCAGGGCGCCCTGGCCGTCGTGGCCCGCGCGGACCGGGCGGATGTCGTCGCCCGCCTGCGCGCCCTGCACGACCCGCGTTCCGCCGCCTGCACCGCCGCCGAGCGCGCCCTGCTGCGGTCGCTGGAGGGCGGCTGCCAGGTGCCCATCGGCGCGCTGGGGCGGGTGGAGGGCGACCGCGTCGTCCTGCACGGCCTTGTGGCGGAGCTGGACGGCGGGCGCATCCTTCGCGTGGAGGAGTCCGGCCCGGTGGACGAGGCGGAGAGCGTTGGCCGGCGCGCGGCGGACGCGCTGCTGGCGAACGGGGCGGGCGAGGTGCTGGCCGGCATCCGCGCCGCCGTGGCGTCCAGCCCCGCCGCGCCGTGAAGGGGCCCGTGCATCCGTCGGACAAGGTGCTGTCGCGGGAGGATGTGCTGCACCGCTTCGGCCGGCCGCGCTGCGGGACCGTCGTCTTCACCAACGGCGTGTTCGACATCCTGCACCGCGGGCACGTGGAGTACCTGTTCGCCGCCCGCGCCCTGGGTGACGCGCTCGTCGTGGGGCTCAACACCGACGAGAGCGTGCGGCGGCTGGGCAAGGGCGCGGACCGGCCCATCAACCGGGAAGAAGATCGCGCGATGGTCCTGGCGGGATTGGCCTGCGTGGACGCCGTCACGCTGTTCGGCGACGACACGCCGCACGCGCTGATCACGGCGCTCATGCCGGACGTGCTGGTAAAGGGCGGCGACTACACGGTGACCACCATCGTGGGCGCACAAGAGGTGATGGCGGCCGGCGGACGGGTGGAGGTGATTCCCCTCGTCCCCGGCCGGTCCACCACGGCGATCCTGGAGCGAGCGAGAGGGGGAGGGGAGGATGGCTGAGGATCTGACGACGAACGCCGGCGTCCGCGGGGACGGCCGCGCGCCCGGGGCACTGCGCCCCATCACCCTGGAGCGCGGCGTGGGCCTGTACGCCGAGGGCTCGTGCATCATCACGGCGGGGCGGACGAAGGTGCTGTGCACGGCGTCCGTGGAGCAGGGCGTGCCGTCGTGGCGCAAGGGCAGGGGAGGGGGATGGGTGACGGCGGAGTACAGCATGCTCCCCCGCGCCACCAGCACCCGCAACCGCCGCGAGCGCGGCCAGGTGGGCGGCCGCACGCAGGAGATCCAGCGGCTCATCGGCCGGTCGCTGCGCGGCTGCGTGGACATGGCCGCCATGGGCGAGTGGCAGATCACCCTGGACTGCGACGTCCTGCAGGCCGACGGCGGCACCCGCACGGCCTCCATCACGGGCGGCGCCGTGGCCCTGTACGACGCCTGCGAATGGCTCCGGCGCAAGGCGGGCCTCTCCGCCTCGCCCTTCCGCCACTTTGTCGCGGCCATCAGCGGCGGCGTGGTGGACGGCGTGACGCTGCTGGACCTGGACTACTCCGAGGACGTCCGCGCCGAGGTGGACCTGAACGTCGTCGCGCGCGAGGGCGGGGGGCTCATCGAGGTGCAGGGGACGGGCGAGCACGGCGACTTTACCCCCGAGCAGCTGGCGTCGCTCGTGGGGATGGCGTCCGGCGCCATCCGCGAGCTCAACGCCATGCAGCGGGCGGCGGTCGCGTGACGCGGCTGGTGGTCGCTACGCGCAACCCGGGCAAGGTGCGCGAGATCCACGAGATGCTGGCCGCCCTGGGCGGATACGAGGTCGTGGGCCTGGCGGACCTGGGCATCCCCGAGTCGCCGGACGAGGACGCCGTCGAGGCGTTCGACACGTTCGAGGAGAACGCCCTGGCCAAGGCCCGCTACTTCGCCGCGAAGACGGGCGCGCTGGCCCTGGCGGATGACAGCGGGATCTGCGTGGACGCGCTGGGCGGCGCCCCGGGCGTGCGCTCCCGCCGCTTCGCCGCGCCCGACGAGGCCCGCGGCGAGCGCCAGGACGACGCGAACAACCGTCACCTGCTGGAGCTGCTGGCGGACGTGCCGGACGAGGCGCGGACGGCCCGCTACGTCTGCGCGGCCGCGCTGGCGTGGCCCGGCGGGCGCGAGGCCGTGCGCACGGGCACGTGCGAGGGCGTGGTCCTGCGCGCGCCGCGGGGCACGGGCGGCTTTGGCTACGATCCGCTCTTCCATCTCCCTGAGGAAGGCGGGACCTTCGGCGAGCTGTCCGCGGAGCGCAAGAACGAGGTCAGCCACCGGGGCCGTGCAATACGCGCCGTGATTGAGTTGCTGGCGGGGGGTTGACGAACGGCGGGGTATTCCCTAGCTTTTAGCTCTCGGAACGGGGCGTAGCGCAGTCCGGTTAGCGCGCCTGCTTTGGGAGCAGGAGGTCCCCGGTTCGAATCCGGGCGCCCCGACTGAGCGGGAGGAACAGGACGGGCGCCAGTAGCTCAGTTGGATAGAGCAACGGCCTTCTAAGCCGTAGGTCGCTGGTTCGAGTCCAGCCTGGCGCGTTGGCTGGTGTTGGTGCGGTTGTTTGAACTTACGGTGGATGTAGCTCAGTCGGTTAGAGCGCCAGGTTGTGGCCCTGGAGGTCGCGGGTTCGAGTCCCGTCATTCACCCCTCAGGAACCCCCGCGAGCAGTCGCGGGGGTTCCTTTTTGTCGAAATTCCTTCACCGCGCTCTCCCGGCGCGACGGAAGTCGCCGGTCCGGCGGGGCAGGGCGAAGGGGTTGACGGTTCGGAAACGGATGTTTAAGGTAGTGGCCCTTCGCGATCGGGGTCCCGAATGGTGCCCGAAGCGATCGCGATCCGGGGTTGACACCATGGTTCAACGCTGATAGCCTTTAGGGCTGTCGCGTGAACGGACGGCGGGCGGTGTGGGAAGCGGAATTTTGGATTTCTGCCCCTTGCTCGAACGCCTAAGTGATGTAGGTTGAAGGCGTTGCAAGAAATTCGGCGGATGAAGAATTGGGAAACCTCTTCGCCGCGACCCCTTGACCGGACAGGTCGAGGCTGATAGATTGAAGGGCTGCCACGAACGAGGCGGCTGACGGCGAAGGAGACGCGGCGGCCGGGTGAAACTGGCCGGATGCGAATGAAGCGAGCCAGGGGCTCGCGAGGTGTTTTGAAAACTCGGGTCATTGGGAGTGCTTTGAAACGGGCGCCCCGTGGCGGCGTAAGCCGAAGGCATCACGTCCTTCGCGGCCGCTGAACACGGGACGTGAACGTGAATTTTCCGAACGAAAGCAACGGACGAAAGTCCGGCGTTTCGTTCCAAGAGAGCTGTTTGAACTCATGGAGAGTTTGATCCTGGCTCA
>NZ_DASURI010000811.1:0-8734 GCF_036280135.1 Longimicrobium sp. | reverse complement strand
CGCCCCGCCCCGTGGACGGACCCGCGTTCGCCGGCGCCAACGTGGTCAAGGGGACGGACGGCTTCCTGGACGACCTGGAGGACAGCCCCACCAACCGGCTGGACAGCCGCGCGTACCTCGCTGCCCGGCTCACGGACATCTTCATGGGCGACTGGGACCGCCACGAGGACCAGTGGCGGTGGGCCGGCTACGACCGCGGCGACCTGCGCGTGTGGCGCCCCATCCCCCGCGACCGCGACAACGCGTTCGTGCGCCACGAGGGGCTCGTGCTGTCGCTCGCGCGCCCCGTGTTCATCCGCATGGTGCGCTTCGCCGACGAGTATCCCAGCCTCACGGGGCTTACCGTGCAGGCGGAGCCGCTGGACCGGCGGCTGCTCTCGGACCTGCCGCGCGCCGCGTGGGACTCCGTCGCCGCCGACGTGCAGCGCCGGCTGACGGACGCCGCCATCACCCGGGCCGTGGAGTCCCTGCCGGCGGAGTACCAGGACGGCTGGCGGATGGGATTGATCTCCGACCTGCGCGCCCGCCGCGACGCGCTGGACGAGATGGCGGCGCGGTGGTACCAGCGCATGGCCCGCAACATCGACGTGTACCTGACGGACGCGGACGAAGTGGCCGTCATCGACCGCAACGACGACGGCTCCGTCGACATCACCGTGACAGGCGCGGGGGACAACGACCGGCGGTTCGTCACCTACCAGCGCCGCTTTCTGCACGCCGAGACGGACGACGTGCGCCTGTACATGCAGGGCGGCGCGGACAGCGTGCACGTGCGGGGGCCCGGCCACGGCGTGAGCGTGCGCGTGATCGGCGGCGGCGGGGACGACGTGATGGTGGACGAGACGCGCAGCACGGGCATCGCGTTCTACGACCACCGCGGCGACAACCGCCTGCTCCCCGGCCGCGGCACCAAGGTGAGCACCCGGCCCTGGGAGCAGCCCACGGACACCAGCAGCATCACGGGCCGGCGCACGTACCGCGACTGGGGCTGGAGCGCGTCCAACCTGTCGCCCTCGGCCGACTGGCGGCGGGGCGCGGGGCCCGTGCTGTTCGTGGGTCCGTCCATGACCAAGTACGCGTTTCGCACGCAGCCGTTCGCCTGGCAGGCGCAGGCCCGCATCGGCTGGGCGCCGCTGGAGACGGACCGCTTTACGCTCGAGGGCAACGCGGAGCTGCACCCGGAGAACCGGCGCCACTGGTACACGGTGGATGGACACGCGTCGCAGCTGGAGAACGTGCGGTTCTTCGGCTTTGGCAACGAGACCACGCGGACGGGCACGAGCGAGCAGTACGACAGCTGGCTGCGGCAGATCCGCGTCGCGACCGCGTGGAACCTCCCCCTGATGGGCGACGGCCGCCTGTCCGTGGGCCCCGTCTTTCAGTACACGGAGCCGGAGCTGGAGACCGGAAGCCCGCTGGAGACGGTGCGGCCCATCGGCTACGACTCGTACACGCAGCTGGGGCTGCGCGCGGACGCGGAGCTGGACGGGCGCGATGTGGAGAGCTTTCCCCGGCGCGGCTGGCGGCTGGAGCTGGGCGGGTCCGGCTACCCGGGGCTCGTGGAGGAGGAGGGCGCCTTTGGCGAGGCGCACGCGTGGGGCGCCACGTACCTGTCGCTGGGGGCGGGCCCCGTGCTGGCCCTGCGCGCCGGCGGACGGCAGGTGTGGGGCGAGTTCCCGTTCTTCGAGTCGGCCTTCCTGGGCGGCGGCAGCACGTTGCGCGGCCAC
The DNA here is from genome assembly GCF_036280135.1 of Longimicrobium sp. Classification (GTDB taxonomy): domain Bacteria; phylum Gemmatimonadota; class Gemmatimonadetes; order Longimicrobiales; family Longimicrobiaceae; genus Longimicrobium. The sequence continues at coordinate 7,007 of NZ_DASURI010000811.1, read as the reverse complement.
ACGGGCCAGCGCTTCGCGGGCGATGCCATGGCGTTTGGCGGGGCGGAGCTGCGCGTGCCGCTCGTCCGCGCCAACCTGGGCCTGCGCGGCACGCTGGGCGTGATCGGCCTGGCGGACGCGGGGCGCGTGTGGGTGGACGGCGAGTCGGACGGCGACTGGCACCACGCCGCGGGCGGCGGGTTGTTCTTCAACGCGGCGGGCCAGTCCGTCTTCTTTACCGTCGCGCGCGGCGAGCGCACAAGCCTGAACTTCGGGCTGGGCATGCCGTTTTGAGTGCGTGAGTGCGTGAGTGCAAAAGTGCGAAAGAGGCCCGGCGCGGATGCCGGGCCTCTTTGCGTTTGCGCGGGCATCCGGCCGGAGCGACTGAAGTCGCCGCAACGACAGCGGAAAGCCTCACAAACTGGAGGCTTCAACCGACCGGATGCCGCCCCGGTGCACATCGGCAGGCCCGTGCTGGGGCAGTCCGCGCAGGCGGACTTCGTGCCTTTCCAGCGGCGAATTCATTCGCTCCTGGTTGCGCGGACTCGGCATCGTCGCGCGACTACGCCGATCCGCAGGTGAGGGCCCCCTCGGCGGGCCGGCAGACTACCCGCCATGGTGCCGGGCCTGTGATCCTCCCTTCCCCCATGCCGTTTATGGGGGAAGGGCTGGGGATGGGGGGCGCTCCGCGATCCGCATGATCCATCCCCCGCGGCCGAACCCTCGACCAGCCTATCCCGTCCCATCCGGGGCTGAGGACTCTTCCCCGCCCTGCTATCTTCCTCCCCATGTCCACCCTCCCCATCGAATCCGCGCTGCCGGAGCTGCGGGCAGCGCTCGTATCCGCCGGCGCGGCCGTGCTGCAGGCGCCGCCGGGCGCGGGCAAGACCACGCACGTGCCCCTGGCCCTGCTCGACGAGCCGTGGCTGGCCGGCCGGCGCATCGTCATGCTGGAGCCGCGGCGGCTCGCGGCCCGCGCGGCGGCGACGTTCATGGCGCGGGCCCTGGGCCAGGACGTCGGCGGGACGGTGGGCTACCGCGTGCGGATGGAGACGCGCGTGGGGCCCACGACGCGCATCGAGGTCGTCACCGAAGGCGTGCTGACGCGCATGCTGCAGTCCGACGCCGCGCTGGAGGGCGTCGGCCTGGTGATCTTCGACGAGTTCCACGAGCGCAGCCTGCACGCGGACCTGGGGCTGGCCCTCACGCTGCAGTCCCGCGCCCTGCTCCGCGATGACCTGCGCGTCCTCGTGATGAGCGCCACGCTGGACGGCGGCCCCGTGGCCGCACTGCTGGGCGACGCGCCCGTCGTCACCAGCCTGGGGCGCAGCTTTCCCGTGGACGTCCGCTACCTGCCGCACCGCGTGGAGGGGCGGATGGAGGGCGCCGTCGTGCGCGTGGTCCGCGATGCCGTGAACGCGTCGGACGGCGACGTGCTCGTCTTTCTCCCCGGCGCGGGCGAGATCCACCGCGTGGAAGAGATGCTGCGCGACGCGGATCTGCCGTCGTCCGTCCGCGTCACCCCGCTGTACGGCAACCTGCCGCAATCCGCGCAGGACGAGGCCATCGCCCCCAGCCCGCCGGGCCGCCGCAAGGTCGTGCTGTCCACGTCCATCGCCGAGACGAGCCTGACCATCGAGGGCGTGCGCGTCGTGATCGACTCCGGGCTGATGCGCGTCCCCCGCTTCTCCCCGCGCACGGGGATGACGCGGCTGGAGACGACCACGGTGTCGCGCGCGTCCGCCGAGCAGCGGGCGGGGCGCGCGGGCCGCGTGGCGCCGGGCGTCTGCTGGCGGATGTGGCCGGAGGCGGCGCAGGCGGGGCTCGTCCCCCACTCCACGCCGGAGATCCTGGACGCGGACCTGGCGCCGCTCGCCCTGGAGCTGGCCGCGTGGGGCGTGGCGGATCCGGCGGAACTGGCGTGGCTGGACCCGCCGCCGGCCGCCGCGTTCGCGCAGGCCAGGGAGCTGCTGGCGGAGCTGGGCGCGCTGGACCGCGCGGGCGCCGTCACCGCGCATGGGCGGCGGATGGCGGGGCTTCCGCTGCACCCGCGGCTGGCGCACATGGCGTTGCGCGCGCGGGAGCTGGGGCTGGGCGGATTAGCGTGCGACCTGGCCGCCCTGCTGAGCGAGCGCGACCCGTTCCGCCGGGGAGACGGCCCGCCGGACGCGGACCTGCGGCTGCGGCTGGAGGCCCTGCGCGACCTCGCGGGCAACCGCCGCGTGCGCGCGTCGGCGGACGTGGGCGCGCTGCGGCGGGTGATGGCCGAGGCGCGCGAGTGGCGGCGCCGGCTGGGCGTCCGCGGCGAGGAGGGCGACGTGCAGTCCGCCGGACTGCTGCTGGCGCTGGCGTACCCGGACCGCATCGGCCAGCGGCGCACGGGGCGGCCCGGGCGCTACCGCCTGCGCAACGGTCGGGGCGCCGCGCTGGCGGAGGGCGATCCGCTCGCCGCGTCGCCGTACCTCGTCGCGCCGGAGCTGGACGGGACGGGGCGCGAGAGCCGCGTCTACCTGGCTGCGCCCGTGGAGCTGGACGAGGTCGAGCGCCACTTCGCGGACCAGGTGGAGACGGAGGAGGCCGTCGCCTGGGACGCGGACGCGAAGGCCGTCCGCGCGCGGCGCCGCGTGCGCCTGGGCGCGCTCGTGCTGCGCGAGGCACCCCTGGCGGATCCCGATCCGGACCTCGTCACGACCGCGTTGCTGGAGGCGATCGCGGGGGCGGGGCTGGACGCGCTGCCGTGGAGCAAGGCGTCCGCGCAGCTGCGCGAGCGGATGGCGCTGATGCACCGGCACGATCCGTCGTGGCCCGACGTCTCGGACGCGGCGCTGGCGGAAGAACTGGCGGACTGGCTGGGTCCGTACGTCTACGGGCTGACGAAGTGGGACGAGGTGCAGCGGCTGGACCTGACGGACATCCTGCTCAACCTGCTGGGCTGGGAGCGGCGGACGGCGCTGGACACGCTCGTGCCGTCGCACCTGGAGGTGCCCAGCGGCTCGCGCATCCCCATCGACTACGCGGACCCGGACGCGCCCGTGCTGGCCGCGCGGCTGCAGGAGCTGTTCGGGATGACGGAGACGCCGCGCGTGGCGGGCGGGCGCGTGCCGCTCGTCATCCACCTGCTGTCGCCCGCGCACCGGCCCGTGCAGGTGACGCGCGACCTGGCCAGCTTCTGGAAGACGGGCTACTTCGAGGTCAAAAAGGACCTCAAGGGCCGCTATCCCAAGCACTACTGGCCCGACGACCCCCTCCAGGCGCAAGCCACGTCGCGCGTCCGCCCCCGCCCGGCGACGTGACGGCGGCGGAATCGGCCGATCAGGATCAGCAGATCAGGATCAGCAGATCAGGATCAGCGGATCAGGATCGGCGGATCGGAATCGGCGGATCGGAATCGGCGGATCGGAATCGGCGGATCGGAATCGGCGGATCAGAATCGGCGGATCAGAAGCGGCAGATCGGAATCGGCAGATCGGAATCGGCAGATCAGAAGCGGCAGATCAGAAGCGGCGGATCGGAATCGGCAGATCGGAATCGGAAGATCGGAATCGGCAGGTCGGAATCGGTAGGTCGGAATCGGCGGATCGGAATCGGCAGATAGGAATCGACAGATCGGAATCGACAGATCGGAATCGGGCCCCAGCCGGAGCGAATGAATTCGCCGCTGGAAAGGCACGAAGTCCGCCTGCGCGGACTGGTCCGTCGCGAGAGGAGGCCTTGGCGCGGAGCGCCTCTCCGACTCTGCCCGCCCCCGATGCGCGGTTGAAGCCTCGCGGCAGTTTGCGAGGCTTTCCGCAGTGGTTGCGGCGACTTCAGTCGCTCGGCGAAGCCCGGTCTTCACGCAAAAGCGCCCCGCCGGCGAATCCCGGCGGGGCGCTTCGCATCCGGCATCGACCCGCATCGATGATCTTGCGCAGCCGCTCCGACTCCGCCCACAGCCGTGCGGCCGGCCGTATCCAGCGCCTGCCGGGGAATGCGAGCGGGGACGGGGCCGGAGGGGCGGCCTGCTCCCGGCGCGGACCGTCCAATTTCGGGGGAGCACCCACTGCCCTTCCCTTCCGCTCCTCACCTCTCCTTCACCGGGAACATCCGGCGCGAACAGCATCAAGAAAACGTAGCAGGTCAGCGTCCGGGAACGGCACCTGCCGCGCATCCGATTGCCCTAAAATGCAGCATTTCAAAGGATTGCGCCCCATTCTTAAACATCCGGTTCCGGGGCATGGAACTCGCATGGCCGGCGCGCCAATCCGCAGTCTGGTACGTTCTCCGTAGCAGTGTTGAAGCGGAACATCCGATTTGCGACGCGCGATCGCAGGCCGAGGAAACGGCCCGCATCGCCAGGAAAAAAGCGCACGAGCGAGTTCATGAGCACCACGCAGTCCCCGGGCGCCACGACGCCCCAGGCCGAGCCGCTTCGGCGGCGTCCGCCCAACGCCATCCCGGTCCTTCCCGCGTGGAAGGAGCGCGTCATCCGCGGCATCGCCGTGGTCACGCTGGCCTACTGGACGTACTACATCATCTGGCGCTGGGGATGGACGCTCAACCCCGACGCGCTCTGGTTCTCCATCCCCCTGGCCCTGGCCGAGACGTGGGGGCTGATCACCGCGTTCGTGATGATCCACTCCGTGTGGCGCATCCGCAACCGGCAGCCCGTCCCCGCGCCCGAGGGGATGACGGTGGACGTGTACATCACCTGCTACGACGAGCCGCTGGAGGTCATCCGCCGCACGGCCATCGGCGCGCGGGCCATCCGCTATCCCCACAAGACGTACATCCTGGACGACGGCGAGCGCGACGAGGTGCTGTCCATGGCCCAGGAGCTGGGGCTGGGCTACATCCGCCGCACCACGCACGAGCACGCCAAGGCCGGCAACCTCAACAACGCGCTCAGGCACACGGACGGCGACTTCATCCTGCAGCTGGACGCCGACCACGTACCCCTGCCCCACATCCTGGACCGGGTGCTGGGGTTCTTCATCGAGGATCCAAAGCTGGCGTTCGTGCAGACGCCGCAGGACTTCTACAACACGGACGCGTTCACCTACAACGTGGACGAGCACTCCCGCCGCATCTGGGAGGAGCAGCGCCTGTTCTTCGGCGTCATCCAGGCGGGCAAGGACAGCCTGAACTGCACCTTTTTCTGCGGGTGCAGCGCGGTGATCCGGCGGGCGGCCCTGGACAGCATCGGCGGGTTCAGCACGCAGACCATCACCGAGGACATCGAGACCTCGCTGGTGCTGCACGCCGGCGGCTGGAACAGCGCCTTCTACGGCGAGAGCCTGGTGTACGGCCTGGCGGCGCACAACGCCGTGGCCTTTCACACGCAGCACCTGCGGTGGGGCCAGGGCGGCATGCAGGTGCTCAAGCGCTTCAACCCGCTCACCTACCCGGGACTCAGCCTGTCGCAGCGCATCAGCTACTTCGGGTCGCTCACGGCGTACGTGGGCGGGCTGCAGAAGCTGGTGTACTACGCCGCGCCCCTGGTCTTCTTCTTCACCGGCGTGCTGCCCATCAAGGCGCTCAACGCGGAGTTCCTCGCGCGCTTCCTTCCCTTTCTTTTCCTGAGCTTTCTGCTCTCGGAGGCGTGGAGCCGGGGACGCAGCAACACGTGGATCTCCGAGCGCTACCACATGGTGAAGTTCTGGACCTACACGCGGGCCGTCTTCTCGTTCTTCAGCAACCGCGAGCAAAAGTTCAAGGTCACGCCCAAGGGGCCCGGCCACGTGCCGTTCCGTACCTACTCGCCCCAGGTGGTGCTGATGGGGCTCACGGTGCTGGGCGTCGTCTGGGCCACCCTGGCGTACGAGATGGGGTGGATCGGGTACAGCGGTGCGGCGGGGTGGAAGTCCGCTGCGTTCCTGAGCAACCTGTTCTGGGCGGCCATCAACTTCGCCGTGGCGGCGTCCGTCGTCCGCATCAGCATGCAGGCGCGGCAGCACCGGGCGGACCACCGGTTCCGCGACCGCTTTCCCGTCACGCTGGCCCTGGCCGGCAGCGGCGGGCGCATCCGCACCCGCATTGCCCTGGCCGAGGACCTGAACCCCGGCGGCATGGCCATCCGCACCCCGCAGCCGCTGGCGGAGGGGACGGAGATGCGCCTGACCCTCCCCCTCTCCACGGACACGGTGACGGTCACGGGCCGCGTGCTGTACAGCGAGCCCGTGCAGCCCCGGGGCGGCAGGCGGCGCCGCCGGCGCGAGGAAAAGGCGGCCGCGGGCGAGCCCGTGCAGGCGTACCGGGCGGGCATTGCGTTCGGCGAGCTGCCCATGAACGTGCGCGACCAGATCGAGCTGCACTGCACGCAGCACGCGGTGCCCCTGGAGCAGTCGCAGTACAGCATTGCCGCGCCGGGCTTCCTGGAGCGCACGATGGACTGGGTGCGCAACGCCCGGCGCGAGCGGCGCCGCCCCGTGCGCATGCCGGCCACGGTCACGGTCGGCCGCAAGCGCGGGAACACGCGGGTGGCCTTCCTGGAGGAGATCAGCGCGGGCGGGGCCCGGCTCATCATGGACGAGCCCGTGGCGCCCCACACCATCGTGCACTTCGAGGTGCCGGGCACGCGGGTGCGGGGCACGGGGCGGGTGGTCTTCGCGCGGGCCATCGAGACGCCCATCGGGCTGCGCTTTGCCGTGGGCGTGCAGCGCGGGCGCGAGGTGCGGCTGCCGGGGCTCCCCGCGGCGCCGGAGCAGGCGGGGGCGTGGCCGGGCCGCGGCGACGCGGCGGGGATGAAGGCGGCGCGGGCGTGAAGCACCGCGTACCAATGTGCGGGACCGCGGGACAAGGGAGGGACCGATGGACGTGACCGTGCGGCCGCGCGCCGGCAAGGGGCGCGCGCTGGGGCTGGTGGCCTACCTGTGGCTGATGTCGGGGTTCGCGGCGGGGACGTTCGTCCTCGTGGGCCCCGTGCGGTGGGTGACGGCGGGGGTGCACCGGATGGGGTGGAGCCAGCACGCGGAGGACCTGGTGCTGCGGGGGGTGATCCTGGGGTTCGTGCTGGGCTCGTGCGTGCTGGCCCTGTGGCTGGCCGGCACCAC
>NZ_DASURI010000810.1:0-3842 GCF_036280135.1 Longimicrobium sp. | reverse complement strand
GTGGCGGGCGACGACGGGGACGGCGACCGGCGGCTGGTGGGGTACGTCGCGGGGACGGCGGACGCGGACGCCCTGCGCGCGGCCCTGCGGCGCACGCTGCCGGAGCACATGCTCCCCGCAGCGCTGGTGGCGGTGCCCGCCCTGCCCCTGACGTCCAACGGCAAGCTGGACGTCCGCGCCCTTCCCGCGCCGGAGTACGCGTCGGGGGAGCCCTACGTGGCCCCGCGGACGCCCACGGAAACGGCGCTGGCCGGCACCTGGGCGGAGCTGCTCCGGGTGGAGCGGGTGGGCGCGGCGGACGGGTTCTTTGCCCTGGGCGGGCACTCGCTCCTGGCCACCCGGCTGGTGTCGCGCGTGCGCGCCGTGTTCGGCGTGGAGCTGCCCCTGCGCGCGCTCTTCGAGGCCCCCACCGTGGCGGGGCTCGCCGCGCGCGTGGACGCGCTGGCGCGGGACGGGGCCGCCCCGCAGGCCCCGCCCGTGGTGCCCGTGCCGCGCGGCGGGCCGCTGCCGCTCTCCTTTTCGCAGGAGCGCCTGTGGGTGCTGCAGCGGCTGGAGCCCGCCAGCGGCGCGTACAACCTGCCCGTGGCGCTGCGGCTGCGCGGCCCGCTGGACGCCGGCGCGCTGGCGCGGAGCCTGGCGGCCCTGGTGGCCCGGCACGAGTCCCTGCGCACGCGCCTGCCCGCCGTGGACGGCGCGCCCGTGCAGGTGATCGACCCGCCGGGCGGGGTGCCGCTCCCCGTCGTGGATTTGGCGGGGCTCCCCGCGGCGCGGCGCGAGGCCGTGCTCCGCGCCCTCTCCGCCGCCGAGGCCCTGCGCCCGTTCGACCTGGCGGCGGGGCCGCTGCTGCGCGGCACGCTCGCGCGGCTGGGGCCGGGGGACCACGCGCTGCTCTTCGTCATGCACCACGTCGTCTCCGACGGGTGGTCCATGTCCGTGCTGGTGCGCGAGGTGTCGGCGCTGTACGCCGCCTTTGCCGGGGGGCGGGCGCCGGCGCTGCCGCCCCTTCCCGTGCAGTACGCGGACTACGCCGCGTGGCAGCGGGCGCGCATGGCCGGCGGGGTGCTGGACGCGCAGCTGGCGTACTGGCGCGGGGCCCTGGCGGACCTTCCCGCGCTGGAGCTTCCCCTGGACCGCCCGCGCCCCGCCGCGCAAACCTACCGCGGCGCCAGCGCGCCGCTCGTGCTGCCCCCGGCCCTGGCCCAGGCCCTCCGCGCGCTGGGCCGGGCGGAGGGCGCCACCCTCTTCATGACGCTGCTGGCCGGCCTGCAGCTGGTGCTGTCCCGGTGGAGCGGGCAGGAGGACTTCGCCGTGGGCTCGCCCGTGGCGGGGCGCACCCGCGGCGAGACGGAGGGCGTGGTGGGCTGCTTTCTCAACAACCTGGTGCTGCGGGCGGACCTGCGGGGCGACCCCGCCTTTCGCGCGCTCCTGGCGCGCGTCCGCGAGACCACGCTGGGGGCGTACGCGCACCAGGACATCCCCTTCGAGACGCTGCTGGACGAGCTGCGGCCCCCGCGCGACCCCGCGCGCACGCCGTTCTTCCAGGTGCTGGCCAACCTCAACCCCGCCGACCCGGCCGCGCGGCTGCGCCTGGGGGACGTGGCCGCCGAGCGGATGGAGTGGGGCGAGCCCCGGGCCAAGTTCGACCTGACGCTGTACATCGCCGACGGGGACGCCGTCTCCGTGGACGTGGTCTACAACGCGGACCTGTTCGACGCCGCCACCGTGCGCCGGATGCTGGACGGGTGGCGGGTGCTGCTGGAGGCCGCGTGCGCCGCCCCCGGGCGGCGCGTGTCCACCCTCCCCGTGCTGCCGCCCAGGGCGCGGGCGGCGGCCGTTCGTCCGCGCCCCGCCGTTCCCCGGGACCCGTTCCTGGACGCGGCCCCGTGCCAGTCCCTCGCCGCCTGCTTCCAGGCGCGGGCGCGGCACGCGCCCAACGCGCCCGCCGTGGACGACGGCGTCCTGCGGTGGACGTACGGGGAGCTGGACGGCCACGCCGGGCGGGTGGCGGACGCGCTCCTTCACCGGTGCGGGCCGGGGGCGGGGCGGGTGGCGCTCCTGCTTCACCACGACGCGCCCATGGTGGCGGGGGTGCTGGGCACGCTGCGGGCGGGCAGGACGTACGTCCCCCTGGACCCCGGCCACCCGCCGGCGCGGCTGCGGGCTCTCCTGGCGGACGTGGAGCCGGAGGCCCTGCTGGCCGCGGCGCAGGAAGCCGCCCTGGCGCGGGACCTGGCCGACGGGCTCCCCCTGCTCCTCCTGGAGCCCCTGCTGGCCGAGGGACGAGTGGACGCGGCTTCGGCGGATACGGCTTCGGACTCGGCGAATGTGGTTTCGGCGGATGTGACTTCGGCGGATACGGCTTCGGACTCGGCGGATGTGACTTTGGTAGACGCGGCTTCGGCGGATGTGACTTCGGCGGATGTGGCTTCGACAGATGTGACTTCGGCGGATGTGGCTTCGGCAGATGTGGCATCGGCAGATGGGGCTTCGGCGGATGTGGCTTCGGCGGATGTGGCTTCGACGGATGTGGCTTCGGTAGATGCGGCTTCTGTCGATGTGGCTTCGGCGGATGTGACTTCGGCGGACGTGGCTTCGGCAGATGTGGCTTCGGCGGATGTGGCTTCGGCGGATGTGGCTTCGGCGGATGTGACTTCGGCGGATGTGACTTCGGCAGATGTGACTTCGGCAGATGCGGCTTCTGTCGATGTGGCTTCGGCAGATGCGGCTTCTGTCGATGTGGCTTCGGCGGATGTGGCTTTGGCGGACGCGGATTCGGTGGACGTGGACCCGGACGGGGCGGCGTACATCCTCTACACGTCGGGGTCCACGGGCGAGCCCAAGGGCGTGGTGCAGAGCCACCGCAACGCGCTGCACCACGTCCGCACCTATGCCCGCGGCCTGCACCTGGGCCCCGGCGACCGGCTGAGCCTGTTTTCGTCCTACGGCTTCGACGCCGCCGTGATGGACCTCTTCGGCGCCCTGCTCAGCGGCGCCACGCTGTGCCCCGTCCCCCTGCGGGGCCCGGCGGCGGCGGACCTGCCGGGGGAGGTGCGCCGCCGCGGCGTCACCGTCCTGCACGCCACGCCCACCGTCTTTCGGCACCTGGCCGCGCAGGCGGGGGACGGGGCGGGCCTGTCCCGCGTGCGCGCCGTGGTGCTGGGCGGCGAGGAGACGGTGCCGCACGACGTGGAGCTCTTTCGCCGCTGCTTTCGCCCGGACGCCCTGTTCGTCAACGGCTTTGGCCCCACGGAATGCACCGTGGCCCTGCAGCACGTCACGGACGGCCGCACGCCGCCGGGACGGGGGCCCGTTCCCCTGGGCCACGCCGTGGAAGGGACCGAGGCGCGGCTGCTGAACGCGGACGGCGACCCGGTGGAGGCCCTGGCCACGGGCGAGATCACCCTGCGCGGCGCCCACGTGGCCCTGGGCTACTGGCGGCGCCCGGAGCGCACCGCCGCGGCCTTTCTCCCCGACCCGGACGGGGGCGACCGGCGCATCTACCGCACGGGCGACTTTGGCCGCCTGCTCCCGGACGGCGCCATCGCCTTCGCGGGGCGCCGCGACGGGCAGGTGAAGATCCGCGGGTTCCGCGTGGAGACGGGCGAGGTGGAGTCGGCCCTGCGCGCCCACCCGGCCGTGCGCGCGTGCGCCGTCGTGGCGCGCGAGGACGCGCCGGGCGAGCGGCGGCTGGTGGCGTACGTGGTCCCGGCGGGGCAGCCGCCCGCGCCCGCCGCGCTGCGGACCCACCTGCGCGAGCGCCTGCCGGAGCCCATGGGCCCCGCCGCCTTTGTCCCCGTGGACGCCCTGCCGCTCACCCCCAACGGCAAGCTGGACCGCCGCGC
>NZ_DASURI010000809.1:0-13547 GCF_036280135.1 Longimicrobium sp. | reverse complement strand
GGAGCGGCGCGGCTCTCCCGCCGTCCGGCGTTCGGCGATCCGCGTGCGGCAGGGACATCGGCCCGGGCGCCGGCCCTGGCGTTCCGCGCGGCGTTCTCGCCGAGCCAAGGCGAGGCGCGTCGCGGATTCGCGAATCGACCTTCCTCATCCCGCTTCCGCATCCGATTCACGATACGGGCGTGGCGTAGAGCCGTTTCTCCCCCGTGCTGTCATTCCGAGGTCGGCGGGCGCCGGCTGAGACTGTCCCGTCGCATAGTGCATCGGGCGCCGGCCGGCCGAAGGATCCGGTTGCCGGAGTGCACGGCCCCGCCCGCGCGCTGAGTTCGCGCGCGGGGTCCAGCACGGGCGAGGTCTGTGCGCGGCCGACCAGACTCTTTGGTCGGAAGGCGCCCAAGACTCCGCGCGACGGGATGGACCGTACCGGCGCCTTCCTCCGCTCCGAATGGACAGCATGGGCGGGAAACAGCTTCAAGCCCATCCGGGCTCCGCTGTCAGGTTGACGCTCCTCGGCTCCACTGAACAGCGGGCCTGACAACGTTCCTCCAGGGACTGCGCCGTCCGCTGTCACCGGCGATCTCCCGCCGGGTCGGGGTGCCGAGGGCCCACGACGGAGCCCGCCCCGCATCACCCGATCGCGTCCGTAAAGGCCCGCCTGCGCGGGAACGCGGGCGTCCACGGCGCGTTGAAACATCCGGCGCGCGGCATCCGTTGCTCCTTCCAGAGATGTCGACAAACCCGCGGCCAGTCCCCTCCCCGCCGGGCGATCCCGTCGCCGCGCCTCGATCGAAAAACGCACCGTCCCTCCGCTTTCCCGCAGACTCGCAATGGAACTGCAGATCCGCAACGTCTCCAAGACGTACCCCAACGGCGTGCACGCCCTGGACGACGTCACGCTCACCATTCCCCGCGGCATGTACGGGCTGCTGGGCCCCAACGGCGCGGGCAAGTCCACCCTCATGCGCACGCTGGCCACGCTGCAGGAGCCCGACACGGGCACCATCCACCTGGGCGAGATCGACGTCGTTCTCCAGCGCGACGCACTGCGGCGAACGCTGGGCTACCTGCCGCAGGAGTTCGGCGTGTACCCGCGGGTGAGCGCGGAAAGCCTGCTGGACCACTTTGCCGTGCTCAAGGGCCTCACGGAGCGCCGGTCGCGCCGCGCGGTGGTGGAGGCGTCGCTGCGGCAGACCAACCTGTGGAACGTGCGAAAGAAGAACCTGGGCGGGTTCTCGGGCGGCATGCGCCAGCGCTTCGGGATCGCCGTGGCGCTGCTGGGCGACCCGCGGCTCATCATCGTGGACGAGCCCACGGCGGGGCTGGACCCGGCGGAGCGCGTGCGCTTTCTGAACCTGCTGAGCGCCCTGGGCGAGAACAGCGTCGTCATCCTGTCCACGCACATCGTGGAGGACGTGTCGGAGCTGTGCAGCCGCATGGCCATCATCAACCGTGGCCGCATCCTGCTGGAAGACGAGCCGCAGCGCGCCGTGGACGGGCTGCGCGGACGCATCTGGCGTCGCGCCGTGGAGCGCGACGCCCTGTCCGCGCTGGAGCGGGAGCACGCCGTCATCAGCACCAAGCTGCTGGGCGGCCGCACGCTGGCCCACGCGTACGGCGAGACCCGGCCCGGCGCGGAGTGGGAGCCCGTGGAGCCGGACCTCAAGGACGTGTACTTCGCCACGATGGCGGGGCACGCCGGCCGGGCCGCGGCGGAGCCCGTGCCGGCGGGGGCGCCATGAGGGCGTTCCTGGAGATCTACCGCTACGAGCTGGTGCTGAACCTGCGCCGGCCGTCCACGTGGATCTACGCCGTGCTCCTGCTCGTCGTCAGCATCTTTTCCGCGGCGCTGTACGACGCGGGCTCGGGCACGCTGTACACGGCGCCCGTGACCCTGGCGGAGAACACGCTCGTCATCGCCTTCGTGGGCGTGCTGGTGAGCGCCGCGCTCTTTGGGGACGCCGCCAGCCGCGACCCCCGCTCGGGGATGAACCCGCTGTTCTACACCCTGTCGCTGGGCCGCGGGGCGTACCTGGGCGGGCGGTTCGCGGGCGCGTTCACCGTCAACGCGCTCGTCCTGCTGCTGGCCGTGCCCCTGGGGCTGGTGCTGGGCGGGGAGATGATGGTGGACCGCGCGTACCTGGGCCCGTTCCATCCCTGGCCGTACCTGCAGCCCCTGCTGCTGTTCGCCCTGCCCAACCTGCTGGTGAACGGCGCCGTTCTCTTTGGCCTGGCGCTGCTGAGCCGGCGCGCGCTCCCGGGGTACCTGGGCGCCCTGGCGCTGTTCCTGGGCTACACCGTGGCCATGGCCGCCGCGTCCGCCGTCGTGAGCTCGCCCGTGGCGTGGTTCCTGGACCCGTCGGGGATCGTGGCCGGGGGCGAGAGCATCGAGGCGTGGACCTTTGCCGAGCGCAACGCGCGGCTCATGCCCCTGGCCGGCCCCCTGCTGCTGAACCGCATCACCTGGCTGTCGCTGGCCGTGCTGATGCTGGCCGGCACGTGGAGCCGCTTTCGCTTTGCGCACCCGGCGGAGGGCGGACGGCGGGGACGGGAACCGGCGGGCGACGCCGCGCCGGAGGGGGCCGCCGTCCCCGTCCCCGCGGCGCCGCGCTTCTTTGGCGCGGGGGCGCGGCTGCGGCAGGTGGCGGCCATCGGCCGCGCGTCGTTCCGCGAGATCGCGTTGAGCCGCGACTTCGTGGCGGTGATGGCGGGCGCGGTGATCTTCGTGGTGCTCTTTGGCCGGGAGATCACGGCGGACGACCGCTTCGGCGTGCCGTCGTGGCCCCTGGCGCAGTTCGTCACGGGCTTTCTCGTGAGCCCGTTGGTGGGGCCGCTGGTTTCGCTGCTCACGGCCTTCTACGCCGGCGAGCTCCTGTGGCGCGAGCGCGACGCCCGCACGGCCGAGATCACCGACGCCGCGCCCCTGCCGGACTGGGTGCCCCTGACGGGCAAGCTCCTGGCACTCACCCTGTTGCTCGCCGCCGTCCAGGCCGTGCTGGCGGTGGCGGGGATGGGCATGCAGGTGGCCGGCGGCGTGTACCGGCTGGAGCCGTGGCTGTACGTGCGCCTGATGTTTGGCGCGGCGTTCGTGGACTACCTGCTGCTGGCCGTGGTGGCCGTTACGGTGCACGCCCTGGCGCACCACAAGTACGTGGGGCACGTGCTGGTGATGGCGTTCTACCTGGCCACGCGCTTCGCGGGCGCCCTGGGCATCGAGCACCGCATGCTCGTCTACGGCTCGGACCCCGGGATGCCGTACTCCGACATGGCGGGGTTTGGCCCGTTCGCGGGGCCCGTGCTGTGGTTCAAGCTGTACTGGGCGGGATGGGCGCTGCTGCTGGCCGTCGTGGCCAGCCTGGCGTGGGTGCGGGGGACGGAGACGGGCGCGCGCCGCCGCCTGCGCCTGGCCCGGCGCCGCTGGAACCGGGGCGCGGCCCTGGGCGCCGCGGCGGCGGTGGCGCTCATCCTGTCGCTGGGCGGATTCGTCTTCTACAACACCAACGTGCGCAACGCGTACCGCACGGCGCTGGACAAGGAGACGGAGCGGGCGGAGTACGAGCGGCGGTACAAGCGCTTCGAGTTCGTCCCCCAGCCGCGGCTCACGCGGGCGCGGCTGGAAGTCGAGCTCACGCCCGACGAGGGCCGGGCGCGCACGCGCGGCACCTACGTGCTGGTGAACGCGGATTCGGTGGCCATCGACTCCGTGCACGTGACGCTCGTCCCCGCCGTCCACGCGCGGTCCATCGGCTTTGACCGGCCGGCGCGGGCGGTGCTGCGCGACGCGGACCTGGGCTACTGGATCTACCGCCTGGACCGCCCGCTGGCCCCCGGCGACTCGCTGCGGATGCACTTCGCGACGGAGATCGCGCCCCGCGGCTTCACCAACGACCGCCCGCGGACGGAGGTGGTGGGCAACGGCACCTTTCTCACGCAGCGGCAGATGCCGTCCATCGGCTACCAGCGCGACGTGGAGGTGCCGGGCACGGCCGCCCGCCGCGCGCACGGACTGCCCGCCCGGCCCCCGCGCCCGTCCATCCACGACGCGCGGGCCGTGCGCGTGGCCCGCAGCGCGTCGGACGCGGGGTGGATCCAGCTGGAGACGATCGTCGGCACGGCGCCGGGGCAGACGGCCGTGGCGCCGGGCTCGCTGCGGCGCGCGTGGACGGAGGGCGGGCGCGCCTGGTTCCACTACCGCACGGACGCCCCCGTGCTGAACTTCTACGGCATCCTCTCCGCCCGGTACGCCGTGCGCGAGACCACGTGGAACGGCGTGCGCATCCAGGCCTTCTACCACCCCGGCCACGAGTACAACGTGGACCGGGTGATGCGCGCCGCCCGCGCGTCCCTGGAGCAGTTCACGGCCGCGTTCGGCCCGTATCCGCACCCCGTGCTGCGGCTGGTGGAGTTCCCGCGGTACCAGCGGTTCGCCCGGTCGTACCCGGCCATGGTGGTGTTCTCCGAGGGCACCAGCCTGCTGGCCCGCGTGCGGGGCGATGTGCTGGACACGCCGTACCTGGTGACGGCGCACGAGCTGGGGCACCAGTGGTGGGGCAACCAGATGATGGGCGCCGACGTGCAGGGCTCGCCCATGCTCTCCGAGACGCTGGCCCAGTACGGCGCCATCCTGGTCATGGAGCGCGAGCACGGCGACGAGGCCGTCCACCGGTTCCTGCGCACGCTGCACGTGGAGTACCTCAACCGGCGGGGCAACCACGGCAACCCCGAGGTGCCGCTGATGCTCACGGGCGACCACGACCACATCCACTACCGCAAGGGCGCCGTGGTGATGTACGCCCTGCGCGACTACCTGGGCGAGGCGCGGGTGAACGCGGCCCTCCGCCGCGTGGTCCAGGAGCACGCGTACCGGGGCCCGCCGTTCGCTACCACGCTGGACCTGCACCGGGAGCTGGCGGCCGTCACCCCCGACTCGCTGCGCTACGTGCTGACGGACCTGCTGGAGACCATCACCGTGTGGGACCTGCGCGCGGACGGCGCCCGCGCGGAGCCCGTGGGCGACGGCCGGTGGCGCGTGACGCTGGACGTAAGCGCGGCCAAGCTGCGCTCCGACAGCGTGGGCAACCACACGGAGGTGCCCATGGACCAGTGGGTGGACGTGGGCGTGTTCGCCGCGGGCCGGGGCGAGGCACCGGGCCGGCCGCTGTACCTGCGCAGGCACCGCATCCGCGCCGGCCGGCAGACGGTGACGGTGATCGTCTCCGGGCGCCCGGCGCGGGCGGGCATCGACCCGTACAACAAGCTGCTGGCGCGGTACAAGGAGCGAATGGACGAGCAGGTGACGGAGGTGGACGTGCGGCGATAGCCGTCCGCCGCCCGCCGGTCGGGGGATGCGCGGGGACAGACGCGGGGCGTGGAGAGAAAGCCATCTCTCCGCGCCCCGCGTTTTCGTGTGTCCCCCCTTCGCGTCCGGGAGATGCGGATCCGGCGGCGGCGCGCGGCGGACGGCCGGTGCAAGTCGTTCAGTGCCAGTGGGTTGAGATGCGCGTTGGACACGGTTGACCCGGGACGGACGAGCCGGTCTACGTGTTCACGGCCCAGTTGGGCGGCGCCACGATCGTGGCCCGCGTGGGCGCGTACAGCGGCACGGTGCTCGACATCCACCCGGTGGGCGCGGCTACCCACGGCCACGCGGAAGCCCACAGCCACTGAGGCGGATCCGAGGCAGGTTTTCCCCCGCGGCGGGCGGCAGCCGCCGCGGGGGATGCGCGGGCAGGGTGCCTCCGGGTGCCCTGCCCGTCCGCGTCGAGGTGTGCGTCGACCGGACGGCGCGGAGGGGCTCGGTCACCATCTGTTTCCCCGCCGTCGCGGGTGTTATCCTTCGTGCTTCGCCCGGCCCGCCGTACCCCGCCCCCGAGGCACGCATGTTCGATCCGCGGCCCGCTCCAGACACATCTTCTTCTGCCGTCGCCGTTCCCCTGGGGGCCGGGATCCCGGGCCTCGACGGCCGGGCGGACCGGGGCACGTCGCGGATGGCGGGGCAGATGGCGGCGCTGGAGATGGCCGTCAGCGGCGCCCCGCTGGGCGAGGTGCTGGACCAGCTGGTGCGCACGGCCCAGCAGTTTGCCGGCGACGGCGCGCGGGCCACGCTCTTTCGCGTGGACCCCCACGCGCCCGTCCTGCGCTTTACGGCCGGCGCCGGCATGTCCGAAGCGTACACGCGCGTGGTGGACGGCTTTCCCATCCACCCGTCCAGCCCCTCGTGCGGCCTGGTGGCGTTCATCGGCGAGGCCGTCATCGTCCGCGACGTCACGGCCGACGCGAACTGGGCGCCGCACCTGGACCTGGCGCGGGAGCACGGCATCGCCGCCTGCTGGTCGTTCCCCATCCGCTCCGTGGGCCGCGTGCTGGGCACCCTGGCCCTGTACCACCGCGCTCCCCGCGCGCCGGACGCGGCGGAGGCGGAGTCGCTGGGGATGCTGGCCCGCACGGCCGCGCTGGTGCTGGAGCGGCACCAGGACGCCGAGGAGCGCCGCCGCGCGCAGGAGGCCCTGCGCGCCAGCGAGGAGCGGCTGCGGCTGACCATAGAGGCGGCGGAGCTGGGCATCTGGGAGCACGACGTGCCCGGCGGCCGCCTTCACCTGGACGCCCGCGCCCGGGACTGCTACGCCGCGTCGGCGGAGGACGTGGGGATGGACGAGGTGGTGGCCCGCGTGCACCCGGACGACCGGGCGCGGCTGGGGGGCGAGATGGCGGCCGCCATGGACCCGGCCCGGCGCGCGTCCGTGGCCACGGAGTACCGCGTGGAGCACCCGGACGGCGAGACGCGGTGGCTGCGGGTGCAGGGGCGGGTGGAGTTCTCGGGCCCGGGGGCGGATGCGCGTCCGCTGCGCGGCGTGGGCGCCGTGCAGGACATCACCGCGCACAAGCGGGCCCAGGAAGAGCGCGAGCGGCTCATCGAGGCCGAGCGGCACGCCTGGGCCCAGGCCGCGCGGGCGGCCGAGGTCACCAGCCTGGTCACCACGCACTTGGCCGAGGGCGTGTGCATGACGGACGCCGAGGGGCGCCTCACGTACATGAACCCCGCCGCGGAGCGCATCCTGGGATGGACGCAGGAGGAGCTGCACGGGCGCATCCTGCACGACGCCGTGCACTACCAGCGCCCGGACGGCCGCCCGTTCCCCATGCACGAGTGCCGCCTGGGCCAGGTGCTCTCCGAGGCGCGGCCGGTGATGGACTTCGTGGACCACTGGATCCGCAAGGACGGCTCGCTGGTCCCCCTGGTGACCACCTGCGCGCCCCTGCTGGCGGAGGGGCGCGTGCTGGGCGCCGTGCTCTCCATGCACGACGACACGGCGCGCCGCACCGGCGAGGCGGAGCGCGAGCGGCTGCTGGAGGCCGAGCACGCCGCCCGCGCCGAGGCCGAGGCGGCCAACCGCGCCAAGACGGAGTTCCTGGCGGTGATGAGCCACGAGCTGCGCACGCCCCTCAACGCCATCGGGGGATACACGGAGCTGCTGGAGATGGGCATCCACGGCGTCGTGACGGACGCGCAGCGCACGGCGCTGGAGCGCATCCAGCTCAGCCAGCGGCACCTGCTGGGGCTCATCAACGAGGTGCTCAACTACGCCAAGCTGGAAACGGGCACCGTGCGCTACGACGTGGACAACGTGCGCGTGCAGGAGATGCTGTCGTCCGTGGCGGGGCTCGTGGAGCCGCAGGCGCGCGCGCGGCGGCTGGCGCTGGTCATCCGCCCCGCGCCGCCGGAGCTCGCCGTGCGCGCGGACGGCGAGAAGCTGCGGCAGATCCTGGTGAACCTGCTGGGCAACGCCATCAAGTTCACGGACGGGGGCGGACGGGTGGAGGTGACGTGCGCGCGCAACGGCGATCGCGTGCAGCTGGCCGTCCGCGACACGGGCATCGGCATCCCGGCGGACAAGCTGGAGACGATCTTCGAGCCGTTCGTGCAGGTGCGCTCGGACCTCACGCGCACGGCGGAGGGCACGGGGCTGGGGCTGGCCATCAGCCGCGACCTGGCGCGCGGGATGGACGGCGACCTGTCCGTGGAGAGCACGCCCGGCCAGGGCAGCACCTTTACCCTCACCCTCCCCGCCGCCGACGTCGCGGGCTGACCCCCCAGGGTTGCTGTTTCAAGGAATACAATTATGATTGTATACAATCGTAGTTGTATTCCTTTTCGTATCCAGGTAACCCGGTCGCGCGCATGCCTCACCCCGACGTACTGATCGACCGCGAGACCGAGCAGGCGCGTCTGCGGGAGCTGCTCGCGGCTGGCGAGCAGAAGCTCGTCCTGGTGTACGGGCGCCGGCGCGTGGGGAAAACCTACCTGCTGGGGCGGACCTGGGGAGACGACGCTTCCTCGTTCTACTTCACCGCCGCGGAGACCACGCCCACGCAGAACCGCGAGGCGCTGCTGTCCGCGCTGGCGGAGTGGTCCGGCGAGACCATTCACCCCGAGGACTATCCCACCTGGCGCAGCGTGTTTCGGCTGCTGCTGGAGTTTCGCTCACCGGAGCCGCTGGTCGTCACGCTCGACGAGTTCCAGTACCTGGGAGAAAATCCGCGCGAGCTGAACGCGGTGGCGTCGGAGCTCAACGCCGTCTGGGAGATGCGCCGTCCGCGGCGGCCGCTCGTGCTGGTGCTCGCGGGCTCCGCCGTGCGCACCCTGGAGGCGCTGAACGAGGGCGGCTCGCCGCTGTACGGACGATTCGCGTGGCAGTGCCAGCTGCGGCCCTTCAACTACTGGCACGCCGGCGAGCTCGCCGGCTACGCCGATCCCCGGGACCGTGCGTACGTCTACGGCATCTTCGGCGGGACACCGCGCTACCTCAGTCCCGTGGATCCCGGCCGCACCGTCGGCGAAAACGCCGTGTCGCTGATGCTGAACCCGACGGGCGAAGTACGCGAGCTGGTGCAAACGGCCCTGCTTCAGGAGCAGGGTCTGCGCGAAATCCCCAAGTACGTGGCGATCCTCCGCGCCGTGGGCGAGGGCCGCACGCAGCTGAACGAGATCGCGCAGGGCTCGGGTCTGGAGCTGGACACCGCGCTCCGCGACAAGCTGGAGCGGTTGATGGGCCTGGATTACGTGCGGGCGGGGCGCAATCTGGGTGCAAAGTCCCGGGAGCCGTTTCGCTACCGGGTCTCCGATCCCGCGTTCCGTTTCTACTACCGGTTCGTGGCGCCCCTGGAGAGCGCGCTCGCCACGCAGGACCCCGGTGCCGTGTGGGAGCAGCACATTGCTCCCAACCTGGATTCGTACATGGGGCTGATCTTCGAGGGAATCGTGGAGGAGGCGTATTACCGGCTCCAGGGGCGGCTGAGGCTCCCGCTGGTGGCGGAATGGGGACGCTGGGAGGGCCTGGACCGCGACCGCAAGCAGTTGGAGATGGACGTCGCGAGCATGCTGATGGACGGCCGGGTGCTCACGGGCTCCATCAAGTGGCACCGGGACCCGGTGGACGTTGCCGTTCACACGCAGCACCTCGCGATGCTGGACCGGCTGGCGCAGTCGGGCGTGAGCTGGGCGCACACCGCGCGGGAGCCGCGCTCGCCGTTGCTATACGTTTCTTCGGCGGGGTTTACGGACCGGTTCGTGGAAGCGGCGCGGGAGAGCCGTGAGGAAGTGTACCTCTGGTCACTCAAGGACGTCTTCCAACCTTGATGGACTACAAATACGATTGAATACAATCATGTTTGTATACAATCGTGATTGTAATATTAAGCGGGCGCGGAGAACCGTCACGGTTCCGCGCCCGCTGCGCTTTCGTTAACGAACGGACGCGGCACGTGGGCCGATTCTCGCATCAGGGGGTGGCCGTGACGGGTGAGAGGGATACGAACCTGAAATCGACGGAGGCGGGCGTGGCGGATTCGACCCTGACGGACGCGGAGCGCGCGAAGCTGGAGCAGCGGCGCGACCGGCTCATGAAGCTGCTGAACCCGGAGAACGGCGAGCCGCTGGACGCCGAGGACCGGGCGGACCTGACGCAGGAGTGGAACAAGATCGACCAGATGCTGCAGCGCCGCTGAACCGGGCGCCGGTCTGCCGGGGAGGTTGGGAGCGCTCGATTTCTGCCACGCGACGGCCGGTCGCGGACCAGACGGAACCAGCAGGGGGACGGCGTCCCTTGGTAGAGGGGCTGCTTTCGGCGAGGGGACGGCATCCGCGTTTTTTCCGAAGAGGTGGGAGGATGGCCGCGAGGCGTGGTACCGGCCCGGGCGCATCATCCACCTGATCGCGATCGGGAAAAGGAAGCCCGGGCCGGAAGGTTGCCTCCGCACCGGGCGGACGAATCGTCTTGCCGAGGGGGAACGCGGGGACTATCCTGCCGCGCAATCCGGAGTGGAAGCTCAACCTTCGCAGGCACTTTTCGCATGAACCTCAGATCTCCGCTCGCGGCGGCGGCGCTGGGCGCCCTGGCGGCGTGCGCGCCGGCCGCCGTGCAGTCGCCGGCCCCGTCCGCGCCGTCGGGCTCCACGGCCGCGGCGTCGCAGGATTCCATCGACATCAAGCTGGCGCGCTACACGCCCGTGCGGCTCACGACGGACCTGCCGCTGAGCGCCGCGGACCGCCGCATCATCCCCCTGCTGATCGACGCGGCGCGCGAGATGGACGCGCTGTTCCGCCAGCAGACGTACGGCAACGTGGACTCGCTGCTGGCGAGCATCCAGGACCCGCGTGTGCGGCGCTATGCCGAGATCAACTACGGCCCGTGGGACCGCCTGGCGGACAACGCGCCCTTCGTCCCCGGCGTGGGCCCCAAGCGCGACGGCTCCAACCTGTACCCGGCGGACGTCACGAAGGAGGAGTTCGACGCGCAGGTGGCGGCCGGCGGCGCCCGCGCGGACTCGCTGCGCGGCCTGTACACGCTCGTGCGCCGCGGCCCCGGGGGGCGGCTGACGGCCGTGCCGTACCACGTGGCGTTCGCGCCCAACCTGCAGCGCGCCGCGGCCAAGCTGCGCGAGGCGGCCGCGCTGGCGCAGGATCCGGGGCTGCGGCGCTACCTGGAGCTGCGGGCGGACGCGCTGCTCTCGGACGACTACCAGCCCAGCGACCTGGCCTGGCTGGACATGAAGAGCAACACGCTGGACATCGTCATCGGCCCCATCGAGACGTACGAGGACCAGCTGTACGGCTACAAGGCGGCGTACGAGGCGTACGTGCTGATCAAGGACCCGGAGTGGAGCCGCCGCCTGTCGCGCTACGCCGCGCTGCTGCCCGCGCTGCAGCGGGGGCTGCCCGTGCCGGAGGAGTACAAGCGCGAGACGCCGGGCACGGACAGCGAGCTCAACGCGTACGACGTGGTGTACTACGCGGGCGAGGCCAACGCGGGCTCCAAGACCATCGCCATCAACCTGCCCAACGACGAGGAGGTGCAGCTGCAGAAGGGCACGCGGCGCCTGCAGCTGCGCAACGCCATGCGGGCCAAGTTCGACCGCATTCTCGTCCCCATCTCGGACATGCTCATCGCGCCGGACCAGCGCCGGCACGTGACGTTCGATGCGTTCTTCGGCAACACCATGTTCCACGAGGTGGCGCACGGGCTGGGGATCAAGAACACCATCAACGGCCGCGGCACCGTGCGCGAGGCCCTGCGCGAGCAGGCCAGCGCGCTGGAAGAGGGCAAGGCCGACGTGCTGGGGCTGCGGATGCAGGTGCAGCTGCAGGAGATGGGCGAGCTGGAGGGCGACGCCATGGACAGCTACGTGACGTTCCTGGCCAGCATCTTTCGCTCGGTGCGGTTCGGCGCCAGCAGCGCGCACGGGCTGGCCAACATCGCGCGCTTCAACTACTTCAAGGAGCGGGGCGCGTTCACGCGTGACGCGGCCACGGGCACGTACCGCGTGGACCCCGTCCGCTTCCGCGCGGCCATGGACGCGCTCTCCGAGCAGATCCTGCGCTACCAGGGCGACGGCGACTACGCGGGCGTGCAGGCGTTCATGGAGCGCTACGGCCGCGTGGATGCCCAGCTGCAGGCGGACCTGGACCGCTTGGCCGGCGCCGGCATTCCCGTGGACGTGATCTTCGAGCAGGGCACGAGCGTCCTGGGGATGTAGGTCTCGCGAGCCACTTCAACTGCGTTCTCACGCAGAGGGAGCAGAGGCAGCAGCGTACCCCGGTTCCACGCGGAGCCGGGGTACGCTGCCGTTGAACCTGCGCCGCGCCGGGTGCGGCGTTTGCGAGCAGCCCGCCCGCGGCCGCGCGGGGGGCGAGCCGCGCGTCCGGGGGCGAGATCCGGGAGCCGATGAGCGGGCAGACGACGACGCGGGACGAGGTGCTGCGCACCACGCTGGGGGATTTTCCCCTGCACGAGTACCGGCTGGGGCTGGGCGGGCGCACGTGGAGCATCCTGCACACGGACAGCGTGCTCAGCAGCGGGCAGGAGCAGGAGTTCCTGCGCGAGCGCCGGGAGCGCCTGCCGTACGGCGTGGTGCTGTGGCCGGCGGCCATCGCCCTGGCGCACGAGGTGGCCGCCCGCGCCGAGGCGCTGCGGGGCGCGCGGGTGCTGGAGCTGGGGGCGGGGACGGGGCTGCCGGGGATCGTGGCCGCATCGCTGGGCGCGCGCGTGGTGCAGACGGACCGGCAGGAGCTGGCCATGTCCGTCTGCCGGCGCAACGGCGAGCGCAACGGCGCGCCACCCATCGAGTACCGGCTGGTGGACTGGACGGCTTGGGACGACGGGGTGCGCTACGACGTCATCATGGGCAGCGACATCCTGTACGGCGAGGGGATGCACGGGGACCTGCGCCGCATCTTCGAGGGCAACCTGGCGCCCGGCGGCCGCATCCTGCTCTCGGACCCGTTCCGGGCCACGAGCTTCACGCTGCTGGAGGCGCTGGAGGCGGAGGGCTGGCGCATCGGCCTCACCAAGTGGACAGTGGGCGAGGCGGAGACCCCGCGTCCCATCGGCGTCTTCGAGCTGCAGCCGCCGGGGTAGTCCGGCGGATCGGCTTCATCCGCCTGCGTTTCCGCTGAATCGGACCGCCGCCGCGCCCGGCTCGGCCGGAGTTGCCGCGAACGCCTTCCGCAGGGCCTGACGCGCTCGGGGCGTCTGCAAGCGTGCAAGCAGGCCGTCGAACTCGGCGTGCAATTCGTCCGACAACGGTCCGTTCTTGCGCCTGGTCCCTCGGCCCGCCCGCGTCATCCTGAGGAGCCGCCGCGCGAACCCGATTCGCCGCGTGATCCGTGGCGGCGACCGAAGGATCTTGTGTGCGAAGCTCGGGGCCGACTCCACGCACGGAAGCCGGCTCCGAGAATCGCACGCAAGATCCTTCGGTCGCGCCCATGGTCCTGTGCGCGTTTGAGTTGCGCGCGGGCGCTCCCTCAGGATGACGCCCGCGAGGTGAGTCGGAGCTCGTTGCCACGCTGCCTCCTGGATCCCGGGTGGCGGATCATCATCTGACCTCCCCTTCATCAAACCCGCCTTCAAGTGTACATTGTGCGCGCGCCGGGGGAAGGGCCCGCGGCGCGCGTCCCTCGCCTGACCTCGTGTGATCGCCGTACACGCCTGCTGGAGCCCGTTCGGGCTGCACCTATGGGGAGAGTCGTCCGACCGGCTCGCGTCGCTCACGCCGGC